>CAZSBV010000403.1:0-1627 GCA_964605105.1 uncultured Lachnospiraceae bacterium
AAAAGAAAGATTGGGAAGAGGCAGTTATCTGGTATTATAATGCAGCTTATGAAACGCCATGTCAGATGAGTTTGAAAGCAGCGACCTCAGAGCCTTTACAGCAGCTTGTTTCTTGCTATGAGAATTTAAATATGCCGGAAATTGCTGAGGAGTATAGAAAGCAGATGGGAAAATAGGGATTGCCTACCTTGACACTATTAACAAAAGTAGTTATAATAACTCAGTTATGGGGGGTATTGTTAACTTTGAGATATTTGAGGTTAACAATAAAGAAATGAAAAAAGAGAGGACGACATAATGGAAGCAAAGAAAAATATCTTAACCTATGAGGGGTTAAAAAAATATGAAGAAGAATTACAGGATTTAAAAGTAGTTAAAAGAAGAGAAGTTGCGCAGAAAATCAAAGAAGCAAGAGAACAGGGTGACTTATCTGAAAACGCAGAATACGATGCAGCAAAAGATGAACAGCGTGACATCGAAGCAAGAATTGAAGAATTAGAAAAAATCTTAAAAAACGCAGAAGTTGTTGATGAAGATGAAGTAGACTTAGAAAGAATCAACATCGGATGTAAAGTTAAGATTTTAGACGTTGAATATAATGAAGAATTAGAATATAAAATTGTAGGTTCTACAGAAGCTAACAGCTTAAAAGGAAAAATTTCCAACGAATCACCGGTAGGAAAAGCTTTAATTGGTGCAAAGGTTGGTGATGTTCTTAACGTAGAAACACCGGCAGGAGTATTCCAGTATAAAGTATTAGAAATTCAGAGATCCAACTAATATAGATTTTAATAGGAAATGGTTGTCGGATAAATTGCGGACAACAGGTTTTCGATGGAGGAGAAAATGGCAGAAGCACAGAACAATAAGCAGCAGAATCAGGAACAGGATTTAAACCAGATTTTAAAAGCCAGAAGAGAAAAATTAGCAAATCTTCAGGCAGCAGGAAAAGATCCTTTCGTTATTACAAAATATGAACAGACACATCACAGTCAGGAAATCAAAGATAACTTTGAAACATTAGAAGGACAGAGCGTAAGTGTTGCAGGACGTATCATGTTCAAACGTGTTATGGGTAAGGCTTCCTTCTGTAACGTACAGGATCTACAGGGCAATATCCAGTGTTATGTTGCAAGGGACAGCATTGGTGAAGAACCATATGCAGATTTCAAGAAATATGACGTGGGTGATCTTGTGGGGATTAAAGGTGAAGTTTTCAAGACCAAAACAGGGGAAACTTCCGTTCATGCAAGTGAAGTTACTTTACTTTCCAAGAGTTTACAGGTGCTTCCTGAAAAATATCATGGTTTAACAAACACTGATTTACGTTACCGCCAGCGTTACACGGATTTGATTATGAATCAGGATGTAAGAGATACTTTTGTAAAACGTTCCCAGATCATTAGTTCCATTCGTCGCTATTTAGATGGCCAGGGATTCCTGGAAGTAGAAACTCCAATGCTTGTAAGCAACGCGGGTGGTGCGGCAGCAAGACCTTTTGAAACACATTACAACGCTTTGGATGAAGATGTTAAATTGCGTATTTCCTTAGAATTATACTTAAAGAGACTGATCGTAGGCGGTATGGAAAAAGTTTACGAAATCGGCCGTGTATTCCGTAACGAAG
>CAZSBV010000404.1:0-1624 GCA_964605105.1 uncultured Lachnospiraceae bacterium
AGTACCCAGCAGATCACAAAAGCTATGAAACTGGTTTCCACAGTAAAACTTCAGAAAGCAAAGCAGAAAGCAGAGCAGACAACAAATTATTTTGATTGTATGTATAATACGGTGCAGAATATGCTGGCAAAAGCAAGTAATATTAACCATCCGTATCTTCAGCCTTCCGACAGCACTAAGAAGTTGGTAATTATGATCACCTCCAATAAAGGTCTGGCAGGTGGTTACAACTCCAATGTAATTAAATTAATTACTCAGGGAGATTTTAACAAAGAAGATGTGAAAATAATGGCAGTAGGTCGAAAAGGTAAAGAGGCCATGACAAGATATGGTTATGAAATTTACAAAGACTACTGTGAAATTATTGACGGACCAACTTACGAAGATGCCAGAGCATTAGCAAAGGAAGCGTTGGAGCTTTTTGCAAAAGGAGAAGTTGGAGAACTGTATTTGGCGTATACACACTTTAAAAATACAGTATCCCATATTCCAACACTGGTGAAGCTTCTTCCGGTACAGCCGGATGAAAATAGAGAAGTGACCGAGGAAAGCAAGATTCCGATGAACTTCGAACCAGCAGAAGAAGAAGCCTTACAGTTAATTATTCCGACTTATATTACAAGTTTGATTTATGGCGGAATGATGGAATCAGTGGCAAGTGAAAATGGTGCCAGAATGCAGGCAATGGATTCTGCGACCAGCAACGCCGAAGAAATTATCGACAAATTAACATTGCAGTATAATAGAGCCCGTCAGGGTGCAATTACACAGGAATTAACAGAAATTATAGCAGGTGCACAGGCTATTTCATAGCCTGACTGCTAGATAGAAAGGAAATAATAATGGCAGGAACAAACACAGGAAAAATTACACAGATTATCGGTGCTGTTTTAGACGTTAAGTTCCAGGAAGGCAACTTGCCTGAAATTAATGAAGCTATTAAAATTACCAGACAAACAGGAGAAGTTTTAGTAGTAGAAGTAGCGCAGCATCTGGGTGATGATATTGTTAGATGTATTGCCATGGGTCCAACAGACGGATTAGTAAGAGGTATGGATGCAGTAGCTACAGGGGCTCCAATCTCAGTACCCGTTGGTGAAAATACACTGGGCAGAATGTTCAATGTATTAGGAGAACCTATTGACAATAAACCTGCTCCAACAGGAGTGAGCTTTGATCCAATTCATAGAGCAGCTCCTGAATTTGCAGAGCAGTCTACAGAAGCAGAATTACTGGAAACAGGTATCAAAGTAGTAGACCTTCTTTGTCCTTATCAGAAAGGTGGTAAGATCGGTCTGTTCGGTGGTGCCGGTGTAGGTAAAACTGTATTAATTCAGGAATTAATTCGTAATATCGCTACAGAACATGGTGGATATTCCGTATTTACAGGTGTAGGAGAACGTACTCGTGAAGGTAATGACCTTTACTATGAAATGATTGAATCCGGAGTTATTGACAAAACAACCATGGTATTCGGTCAGATGAATGAGCCACCGGGAGCCAGAATGAGAGTTGGTCTTACAGGTCTTACTATGGCAGAATATTTCCGTGATAAGGGTGGAAAGGACGTATTATTATTCATCGATAATATCTTCCGTTTTACACAGGCAGGTTCCGAAGTATC
>CAZSBV010000405.1:0-1613 GCA_964605105.1 uncultured Lachnospiraceae bacterium
AGACGGGAGGAAAACATGGATATTTTTGGTGTTTTAACTATGATAGGAGGTTTGGCATTATTCCTTTACGGAATGAACCTCATGGGAGATGGACTTTCCAATGCATCCGGAGGACGTTTGGAGAAGATTTTGGAGAAGCTGACCTCTAACAAATGGAAGGCCGTATTATTAGGTGCAGGTGTTACCGCAGTCATTCAGTCATCTTCTGCAACTACAGTAATGGTAGTAGGTTTCGTTAACTCCGGTGTTATGAAATTAACACAGGCAGTTGGTATCATTATGGGTGCCAATATTGGTACTACTATGACTTCATGGATTTTGAGTTTAAGTGGTATTGAAAGCAGCAATATGTTCATGAAGTTCCTAAAACCAACTTCTTTCTCTCCAATATTAGCGATTATTGGTGTAGCATTGTTGATGTTCTCCAAAAAAGAAAAGAAAAAAGATATTGGTATGATTTTAGTAGGTTTCGCTATTTTAATGTTTGGTATGGATACCATGAGCGATGCGGTAAAACCTCTTGCAGATGTACCTGAATTTACGAATATTTTATTAAAGTTCAGTAATCCGATTTTAGGTATGATTGCCGGTCTTGTATTAACAGCAGTCATTCAGTCATCTTCTGCATCTGTTGGTATATTACAGGCACTCTGTGTTACCGGTGCAGTAAGCTATGGAACAGCACTTCCTATTATTATGGGACAGAATATCGGTACTTGTGTAACAGCACTTTTATCTGGTATTGGTGCAAGCAAGAATGCGAGAAGAGCTTCCCTGGTACATTTATACTTTAACTTAATAGGTACTATTGTATTTATGATTGGATTTTATGCATTGAATGCAGTTGTTGGATTCCCATTCTTAACAGAAGCAGCAAATGCAGCAGGAATTGCAACAATCCATACTGTATTTAATGTGTTTGCAACTTGTCTGTTGTTGCCATTTTCTAAGTTGCTTGAAAAATTGGCTTGTCTTACTATTAAAGACGATGTAGAAGAAGTAGTAGAAACTCAGGCAGACAAGGATTTCAGATTACTGGATGCTCGTTTCTTAGATACACCTGGTCTTGCTGTTGAACAGTGCCGTGAAGTATCCAGAAATATGGCGGATTTATCCAAAGAAGCCTTTATGTTATCCATGGAACTTGTTTCAGAGTTTGATGAAGCAAAAGCAGAAAAAGTTAGATTCCTGGAAAATGAAATTGACCGTTACGAAGATACTCTGGGCAGTTATCTTGTAAAATTAGGACAGAAACAAATGTCTGAAAAGGATAACCATACAGTATCTATTATTTTACAGTGTTTGAATGAATTCGAAAGAATTTCGGATCATGCAGTTACTATTATGAAATCTGCAACAGAAATGAATGAAAAAGGACTGGAATTCTCTAAGAAAGCAGTGGAAGAACTTGCCATTTATACAGAAGCAGTAAAAGAAAATATTAATATTGCAGTAGAGGCATTTAAGAAAGAAGATCCTCAGCAGGCGATTGAAGTTGAAACCTTAAAGGTAGTTATTTCCAAGTTGAAGAATGAATTGAAACAGCGTCATATTAAGAGATTACAAAAAGGAAAATGTACCATTGAATTAGGTTTCATTCATTCTGATATTAT
>CAZSBV010000406.1:0-1612 GCA_964605105.1 uncultured Lachnospiraceae bacterium
AAGATTTCTTCGTAACTATCTTTGGTCTTTGTGGTATCTCTGTCCATACGAAGAATCGAAACGTCACCAAACATCTTGCGGAATTCTTCTTCTATTTTTTCCGTACCTGCTTTAAATCCTAAAATATATTTAGAACCGCACTTGGGACAAGCGGTAACATTAGGCTGCTCATAACCGCAATAGTGACATACTAATTTTCCATTTCCATGCTTCGACAACGAAACATCACAATGAGGGCACTTCATTACATGCCCACAGCTACGGCAGGAAATGAATCCTGAATATCCTCTACGGTTTAAAAACAACATAATCTGTTCTTTTTTCTCTAGTCTGTCCCGAATCAATTCCTGTAATCTGTCACTGAAAATAGAACGATTCCCTTTTTTTAATTCTTCTCTTAAATCTTCTATATAGACCTTCGGAAGTGTTCCTCCTGTAAGTCTTTCTTTCAAAGTAAAAAATCCATATTCACCATTCATGGCTTTATAGTAACTTTCCATGGATGGTGTAGCACTTCCCAACACTACACTGGCACCATGAATCCGTGCCAGTTCTTCTGCTACTTCTCTAGCATGGTATTTTGGCATGCTCTCACTTTTATAAGTGTTTTCATGTTCTTCATCTATGAGAATCAGACCAATGTTTTCAAATGGCGTAAACAATGCCGATCTGGGACCGATGATAATATCAATTTCGCCTTTTTTAGCCCTTTCGCATTGGTCAAATTTTTCTCCAAGAGACAACGTGGAATTTAAAACAGATACTCGGTCTCCAAACCGTCTCTGAAAACGCATCACCGTCTGAAAAGTCAGAGCAATTTCCGGTATCAGCATAATTACCGCTTTTCCCGTCTGTACCACCTTTTCAATTAACGCCATGTAACATTCTGTTTTTCCACTTCCTGTTATTCCATGAATCAGGTATGTTTTACGAATTCCTCTTTCATAGTCTTTCCAGATACCATCTACAATTTTCTGCTGTGAATCACTTAATTTCTTACGTTCTTTTGAAACTTCCTGCTCTTTAATAGGATTTCTGTAAGTAAGCTCGCTTACTTCTTCTACCAATCCTGCTTTTTTCAAACTATTTATGGTAGACGCCGATACATGAAGTTTCTGTGTCAGCAACGTGTATGGAATCTGCTCATCCTCCACTAATGCATTCAGTACCTTCGCCTTGGCTGGTTGGTGTTTTTTCTCACAAACTTCCGCCTGCTGCTTTGCTTCTTCCCCGGTACACTTTCTAAGCAAAATCCGATTCTCTTTTTGCTTTACTTTTTGTTTTACCGGAAGCACCGTCTGCAATGCCTGAATCATGGTAGAACCATATTCTTCCCGAATCCAATGAGCTAATTTAATTAATTTATTTTCTACCTGTACTCCATTTTTGACATTCTGTATTTCCTTAATCAGCTCAGGGTCAAAATAAGGAGTCTCCATAAGTTCGATTACATATCCCGTCCTAAGAGTATTTCCTTTTCCGAAAGGGACCTCCACACAGGCTCCAACCTCTATTGTTTCCGCTAAATGTTCCGGTACTCTATAACAAAAAGGACGATCCACCTTTTCATGAGATATGTCAATAATGACTCTGGCATATGATTGTTTCATGG
>CAZSBV010000407.1:0-1607 GCA_964605105.1 uncultured Lachnospiraceae bacterium
CCTTCAGTTACTGATTCGGAAGTAAATAATCTTTTTTCCATCTTTGTTCTCCTTTTGTTTTTTGAAATTATAGTTACTAATGATAAGCAGATTCGAAATGCTTCACATTTCTCATTCGCGTTGCTCACCAAAAAGAAAAATCCGCTCATTAAAATAAGCGGACTGAAATAACGATACTCAAATCCTCTTATTGTTCGATACTATTCGCTCAGGTTGGCACCTTCCCATGTAGGGGGTTGCCGTGGCTTCACAGGTCCTATGTACCTCCACCACTCTGAATAAGAGATAATTTACAATATGGAATTTTTATATCTATTTATAAAATAAGCTATGCATCTCTCCTTGTCAACCTTTTTTACATCATTTAGCATATTTTGTCAAACTGCCAAAAGCCTGCTCCATTGCGCAGATTTCTTTGGTATTTCTTGACAAAATTTCCCCCAAAACCTATACTTTTTAATATCTACTTAGACCTTAATTCATTGACATCATATATGTAGATTTTATTTTGTTTTTAAGGAGAATCTTCATGCGTAAGTTAGATATTTCAGAACTGATGCCGGGAATGGTCATTGCGGAAAATATTATGAATTTTCATAATGATTTGATTTATCCTGCCGGATACCGATTAACAGATAAAGCCATTACTAAGTTGGCCTTTTACTCCATCCCCTTTATATGTGTGGAAGATGAAACAGACCGTTTTTCATTAGAAGAAATGAAGACCTATTCAGAACGAGTACGAAGTACACCGGAATTTCAACACTTTGCCGAAGAATTTGAAAAGGATGTTTATAAATTTAAGAATACTTTAAATGATGTTGTTGAAAAAAATGCGCCTCTGGATATTAACGATTTACTTCAGGACACCCTTGCATTGTTGCACACTTCCAGCCAAAATGTCCATATTTTTGAAATGATCAATAATATGCGCCAGTATGACGATTCCACTTATGCCCACAGTATTAACGTTGCCTTAATCGCTAATGTTCTCGCCACCTGGCTTGGAATGAATGAAAAAGATGTCTTATTGGTTACCCAATGCGGTCTTTTGCATGACATCGGCAAACTTCGTATTCCGGATAAAATCATTAAAAAACCCGGAAAACTGACAGAGGCTGAATTCAATATTGTAAAAACTCATCCTTTTGCCGGTTATGAGATATTATCCAAGCACAAATTACATCCGCACATTATAAATTCTGCCATGATGCATCATGAACGCTGTGACGGAACCGGTTATCCTTTCAGCCTGACCAGTGAAAGAATTGACAAATTTGCCAAAATCATTTCTATTGCAGATGTATACGATGCTATGACTTCTGCCAGAGTTTACCGTGGAGCCCTGTGTCCATTCAAAGTAATTGAAATCTTTGAACATGAAGGTCTCCAGAAATATGATACTAAATACATTCTCACATTTATTGAAAATGTATTGAACACATACATCCAAAGCCGTGTTCGTCTCAGTGACGGACGCACGGGAGAAGTCATTATGATTAACAAACAGATGCTTTCCCGCCCATTAATACGAAGCGGCTCTAACTATATCGACTTAAGTAAAGAACCGGATGCAGTATATATTGAAGAAATAATCTAAGCGAGGC
>CAZSBV010000408.1:0-1595 GCA_964605105.1 uncultured Lachnospiraceae bacterium
ATTTTCAAGCATTTCCGCCAAACTCTCCTGTGGGTAGAGCGGTAGAATTTAAGGGTAGGTTGTGATTTTCCACTTATTCCGGTTATACTCCCATGTATCTGGAAATACATAACCATGTGTTTGCATTTTCTATTTTGACATATTGGAGGTACTTTTATGACTAGAACAAAATTATGTAACCGGGTTCTCCCCGACTATACCAAAGGGGAAGAGCTGTTTAATACATTATCCCACTCTGCTGGGGCTGTATTCGGCATTGTAGCCTTAGTTACATGCTTAAATGCTTCTATTAGCAAGCAGAATCTTTGGGGAATTGTAGGAAGTATTATCTACGGTACATCTCTCATTCTTCTTTATACCATGTCCAGTGTCTATCACGGGCTTCCAAAAGGAATGGCAAAAAAGGTATTACAGGTAATCGATCATTGTACTATTTATCTTCTGATCGCCGGAACTTATACTCCGGTCATGCTATGCTCTGTACGCCCTGTTTCTCCGGGATGGGCATGGACTATTTTAGTTTTGGTATGGGGATGTGCTTTAGTTGCTGCGACTTTTACCGCTATTGATTTGAAAAAATATGAAAAATTCTCCATGGCATGTTATATCGGTATGGGATGGTGTGTCGTGCTTGCCATCAAACCAACTTTACAAGCCGTTCCATTTGAAGGAATTCTCTGGTTATTGTTTGGTGGAATTTCCTATACGGTAGGAGCTGTTCTTTATGGACTAGGTAAAAAGCACCGCTACATGCATTCTATTTTCCATTTATTTGTATTAGCAGGAAGCGTGCTGCAATATATTTCAATTTTATTTTATGTCTTATAAATCAAACTTGTCACACTATGTAAAATAGTTTGGATTCGCGGGAGGCACAAAATCAACCTGCAAACTGTCAGCCCAACTTGTGCCTTCCGAGACTTTTGCATTCTGCATTAAACACCATCCAGCTTGCTTTGTTTTCGTTTCATACGAATTTCGCGGCGTTCTTCCCCATGTTCCCATGCTAATTTTTCATCCTCTGTTTCCAGTATCAGACGAGGCACTTCTATAGGTTTATCATTTTCATCTAAAGCAATAAGAATAAAATGAGCATTATTAATTCGGGTACGGTTCCCTTTCAGATCTTCTACATAAGTATCTACACATACTTCCATAGAGGTTTTTCCTACCCACGTCATTTTTCCTTTGATGATCACCATCTCATTTTGATAAGCACCTTTTAAAAACATTAGATTATCTACAGAAGCAGTAGTTACATTGGCACCGGAATGCTTCATGGCTACAATGGCTGCCACTTCATCAATCCATTGCATCAAAATACCACCGAACAATCTGTTTGCCCCATTCAAATGGGTGGGACGAATCAGATAAGCCGTCTCTGTTTTGGAGTCCTCTACTTTTTTATAAACTGCTGTCTCTTCCATTGTTCTTCCCTCTTAAGTAAATAAAAAATATTGCATCAAATGATAATTAATTTTTATCACAAATAAATGGTATTATCAAGAGGTGACCTAATACCAGAAACAGCCACATTAATCTTAAAACCAATGTGACTGTTCCTTCTTGAAATATGATAAAGGTGTTACGATAAA
>CAZSBV010000409.1:0-1581 GCA_964605105.1 uncultured Lachnospiraceae bacterium
ACTTCTCAAAAATGAATGATTCAGAAATATGGAGTAATTACGAAACAGTAAAAGACGCTTATATTGGAAAATATACGACTGGAATGGTAGAAAGTTATACTACTTCTATTCAAAATGAAATCAACGAATTAGAAAATTGGGTACAAAATATTAGAAGCAATCTTGAGATAGTGTCTAACAGTAGAGGAACAGGCGATTATGATTGGAATTTAATTAATTCGGCAAAATTCTTTTTCGATAGTTATTATGATAGTAGTGAAGAAGAAATGGTGTATGAGCTGGATTCCAAAATAAACCAATACAGTGAGGGAAAAATAAGTGCTGAAGAAGCAGAAAGTTATTTAAACGCTGTTTCAGAAAACAGAATTGCTTTAATAAACGCAGATATTGAACCTTTAAAGGAAAAAATAAATGCAATCAGTACAAGTGATTGTGCAGTACCTTTTGCAGATATAGATTTTAAATTTATTATTGAAACAGATAAAAGTGGGAATAAGGTTGCATCTGAATATATGGTTTATCCTACTTTAGATTATGAAATGGGTAAGGAAATGCCACACACATTATATGGTAAATTAAGTTTTGCACAAGGTTTGACGAGAGACGAAGTTATTTATGATTCTACATATAACTGTATAGCGACAACGGGTAGTGGTAGTTTTATGACTAGAGAAAAAATGGATATAGATACTACTCTTGATAGTGAATATGTTTTAATAGATTTAAGTGATGATGAACTAAATGAACTATTCAAGGAAGAAATTACAGCGAGATACGAATAAAGGAGAATAGAAATGGGTTTATTTGGAGACGCTTTTAATATTAGTGCAGGGGCAACACTTGGAAATCTTGCAGTAAAAACAGGCTATCAAGCCGCAGAAGAATTTTTAAATGCAACAGAAAAGAATGCTTACAATAAACTGCGTTCAGAGAGTTTCGACCCTGTTGTTAGACAGGACTTAAATGATATTATTGTTCGTGGAATGTTGCAAACAAGAAGTTATCCATTCCTTCAAGATAAAGTACAGAAGAAAGAAAATATTTTTAAAAGATATAAAGTCTTTTGGATTGTCACTTTAATTTTCATTATCCTTTATGGAAGTTATCTTTCCAAGATGATGAGTGGTATTGATTATTTGCGAGAAACAACCACCTTAATAGAATGGTATTTTGTGTTTGCTTGCTTTTATGCCTCATACAGATTATATAAGAAATTAAATCGTGGCAAAAAGAAGTTAATGGAATCGGGGTTTAGACCGAAACTAATAAAAGACGGACAACAATACTGGCATATGAGAGAATATGTTAGACAGGCTTTGGCTTCGGGACAAATGAGCGTACAAGACGCTATTATAAAAATCAGCAATACAGAACTTGGGCGACAGTTTCCCGATACAGTAGATGAAATTGAAGCAAATGCGTTTTTTTACAGACAGAAATTAGGATTGTAGTAATTGCTTCTTTGCAAAAAATAAAGGTCGAGATTTTCCCGACCTTTATTTTTATGCAGTAAGGGGATTCTAAGGGGAACGCCAGTTCCCTTTGGCAAGCTGTAAATTGTACCACAATTTGCCTGCTTGT
>CAZSBV010000410.1:0-1580 GCA_964605105.1 uncultured Lachnospiraceae bacterium
CAATCATTTACGGTTTTTGCGGAAAATTCCATAAATTCCATGATTATTTCCCCCTCTATTTATTATTTCTTTCATTAAAATCCTTTACCATATTTGCTTTTGCAGTAATACTTCCAGGTTTTGCTTTGCTATTTCTTTCCATAGCAGCTTTATAAGCAGCATCTTTTTCAGCCTGAGATTTATAACGATCTACATTTTTAGTATTCTGATTAGCATACTCATTTAATTTCGCATACTGTTCTTTTTTCTTTTCTAATTTACCTTTATTCTTTTCAAGATTCTTAGCAACCATAGCATCCAAATCCATTTTATCAATATGCTTATTAATAACAATCTGTTGAATACTTCTAACTACAGAACCTGCAATCCAGTAAATACCCATACCTGCCGGTAATGTTAAACAGAAAAATGCAGACATTAAAGGCATAGTAGTATTCATCATTTTCATAGACTGAGCCATAGAATCTGTAGCATCATTTCCACTACTGCTGGTATTTGACTGAGGCATCAATTTTGTATTGATCCACTGTGTTAAAGCAGAAAGTACAGGAATTGCAAGAGCTCCAATAATTAATAAATAGGAACCTGTCTTAAAAGCTTCTCCTATAATATAAGAAGGAGAGTTTGCAATGTTCAAACCTAAGAAAGAGTTATAAACATCTAAATGTTCCAATGTAGCAGTTACATCAGAAGCTAATTCCGGATATTGTTCAGAAATACTTAACCATTCACTGGTTGAAGCTTTATTTAAACAATCAATAAAAGTATTCTGAACATATTCTACATTTCCACTTGTAAACAATTCATTTTTGAATTGTTTAGCATACATACTGGAATTTTTAAATGTCTGAATAAATTCAGCACTGCCTTCCTGGGCAATTAGTTTGTCTACTAATGGGAAAAATGCTTCTTTAATTTTTGTTACATATGCAGGCATTGCATAAATAACACGATACAAAGCAAATAAAATTGGCATCTGAATCAATAACTGAACACAGCTTCCCGTAGGAGATACACCATATTTAGCATATACTGCCTGTGTTTCTTCATTCATAGCCATAACAGAATTATTATCATTCTTACCTTTATACTTTTTCTGAATTGCCTGAAGTTCCGGCTGCATTTTTGCATTCAGTTTAGAGAACTTCTGCTGTTTTACAGTTAAAGGCATCATCAAAAGATTGATAATAATTGTAAATAAAATAATAGCAAGACCAATATTTGGAATGCCTATTTTATCAATTACAAAAAAGATTCCTTCCATTAAATAACCCAAAATTTTAGCTACGGGTCCAATAATCATGCCGGAATCCTGTGTTAATAAAATACCTAACACTTATGTTTCCTCCTTGTTATCCTATTTTAAGGAACAGGATCATATCCTCCCTTTGAAAAAGGGTTGCATCTTAATATTCTATATATAGCAAGCAAAGAACCTTTAAAAGCCCCATGCTTTTCAATTGCCTCTAAACCATATTCAGAACAAGTCGGAATATAAGGACATTTTGTTCCTTTCATAGGAGATATAAATTTTCTATAGAATTTAATTAAAGCAATCAATATTTTCTTCATATTAATTC
>CAZSBV010000411.1:0-1576 GCA_964605105.1 uncultured Lachnospiraceae bacterium
ATGAATGCCTCCTGCCATTACTTTACAAAACATAGTTTTTCCTCCTTTGTATTTTATTTGTGTTCTTATTGGTTGGTGAATATTTTAGGTATGTTCTTAATTTGCTTTTTGATTTGAATATATTTGTTCGTTTTTAAGTTTACTACGATTTTTCCAGTAATGCAACTTTTAATTTCTGTAATGCTTTTTTTTCAATTCTGGAAATATAGCTTCTGGAAATATTTAATTTTTCTCCAATTTCTCTCTGGGTAAGTTCTTTTTGGCCTCGAAGTCCAAACCGCATAAGCAGGATTTCTTTTTCACGTTCGTCTAAAACAAGATCAATATAATCCTGCAATGCTTTAATATCCTGCTGTACCTGCATCTGCTCTACGGTATCAATCTGCTCCGTTTCAATAATGTCCAAAAGATTGATTTCATTTCCTTCTTTGTCCGTGCCAATTGGTTCATAAATGGATACTTCTCTGGAGCATTTTTTTCTAGCTCTGAAGTACATTAAAATTTCATTTTCAATACATCTTGCAGCATAAGTTCCAAGCTTTGATTTCTTATCTCTATCATATGACATAATAGCTTTAATCAACCCTACTGTCCCGATAGAAATCAAGTCTTCCATTTCCACTTCTGTTCCTTGGTACTTTTTTGCAATATGAGCTACCAGGCGAAGATTTCTTTCTACTAAAATCTGTTTTGCCTCATTTTTCTTTTCCTCGTCTTTTTCCTGAAGCCTTGCCAGGTAAAACTCTTCCTCACTCTTCGTCAGTGGTTGCTGAAATGTCTGCAAAAAAAGGCCCCCAAAAGTTTATTTATCCTATTCTATGAAAATGGGCTTTTGAAAGTGCCTTTCCTAATTTTATATTTACTTTGCAAAAATAATCTCAGACAATCCGTTGTAGCCGGACTTACCATATGGATTAAAAGTGACGACATGGGATAACATATCATCCGTCCTTTTCTGTTTTCCTATCATAATACAATGACATCCAAACTTTCCGGCAGGAATCATATCATCTTCGGCTGAATCGCCTACAAACACAATATTTTCCGGCTCTGTTCCCAGCTTTTCAAACGCAAGCTGAAACAATTCTTCCGAAGGTTTTTTCATGCCTACTGCCTCAGATATCAAGACCTCATCAAATAGTTCCCGAATTTCCTTTGGCAACTCGTTATAAATAAAACACGTCTGTGCATTAGATAATAAAAGAAGCTTCAAACCATGTTTCTTTAATGCCATCAATTCTTTTTGCACATTTGAAAAAAGTGCTTTTCGTTTTCGTGTATATAACCGATGGACCAAAAGAATATCCTCGGCCTTTTCTTCCGCCATCTGACCCGGAATATTCAGCGTGGTTAAAACATTTACCCAAACTCTCCGCAGACTTACTTCCGCATGAATTCCACGCTTCTCTTTGCAATCCCTTTCTTCTTTCTCACATGCTTTCTGATACAATGACTCCAGTTCTTCCGGGGTAACCGTAAGTTCCTTTTCTGTCATATATTGGATTGCCACCGCCATCATTTCCCAAATTCGTTCTTTCTCTTCCTGACTCTCATACAAAAGCAAGGTATTATAACA
>CAZSBV010000412.1:0-1565 GCA_964605105.1 uncultured Lachnospiraceae bacterium
GTGGCCAATAGAGAGCTTTCTATGAATTTGAATGATGAGATAGAAGAGACGGAGGAGCCTTTGGAACTGGAAGAAGGCCAGATTCTGGTAGAAGGAGAGGTCTACGAATATAACAGCGACATTTTGACGTTCCTTTGTATGGGTGTGGATTCCCGAAGCGGAATCTCAGAAGAAAAAACTCCGGGAAAAGCAGGACAGGCGGATGCCTTGTTAATGGTGGTGGTAAATCCACGTGTAGAAGAAATCAATGTTATTGCTATCAATAGAGATACCATGACAGATATTGAAATCTATGATACTGCAGGAATGTATCTGGGAGAAGACAAAGGGCAGATTACGTTGCAGTATGCCTATGGTGATGGCAGGGAAAAAAGCTGTCAGTTGATGGAACAGACCATATCGGAACTGTTCTATGGAATTCCGATTCACGGATACGGGGCTCTGGATATGCAGTCCATTGCTACTTTAAATGATGCGGTAGGCGGTGTGGATGTTACTGTACTGGAGGATATGACAAAGTTCAAAGGGAACTGGACTAAGGGAGCGCAGGTTCACTTGTCGGGTCAGGATGCGCTTTTGTATATCCAAAGAAGAGATGTTTCGTATATGGGAACTAATCTTGGAAGGGTAGAACGTCAGAAACAGTATCTGACAGCTTATGTAGAACAGTTAAAGAAAAAGATAAAGGAAGATGTGACATTCCCTGTAACTTTACTGGGGCAGGTGCAGAAACATATGGTAACCAGTCTTACAGTGCAGGAAATCACTTTTCTTGCAGATACCCTGCTTGGATATGATTTCTCCATGGATAACATTATCAGTATTCCGGGAGAATCCAGGATGGGAGAGAAAAACGAAGAATTCTATATCGATGACATGGCATTGAAGCAGATTGTGATAGAGGTGTTCTACGATAAGGTAGAAGAAACTGTGTCAGAGATAGTGACAGAATAAGTAGTTTGTATAGAAAGACAATGAAGTCTAATTAGTAATGGTATTAGGTGTGGAAACACACTTGATATATAGAAACCAACAATCTATGAAAGGAGGAGATAGCCCATGAAAAAGTTATATAGCGCTTTATTAGTTGTAGCTTTAACAGTTGCTATGGTTTTACCTGTATTTGCAGCTCCAAGTCCCCAGGCAGAGGCAAAAGCAGCAAAATCTAATGCAACTGTAGCGGTAGCAGACGCTAAGGTAGAAGCTCTTTCTAAAGGTCTTTACGATGGTGTAGTTGCAGTTGTAACAAACCCGACACACTTAACAAACCTTGGTGTTAATCCGGCAGCGAAGTTAGCAGCAGCTTTCGATCTTAAGATTGAAATTCCTGCAGGACAGACAAGTGTTTCTGTACCGATCAAAGTTAACAACGCAAAGCCAGGCGATTATGCAGTTATTCTTCACAGAATGGATAACGAAGCTGGAACTTGGGAAAAAGTAGGTGAAGGTTACCTTGGAGCAGACCTTACTGTAACAGGTACATTTACAAACTTTTCACCAGTTGTAGTTATGGTGGTAGACGCAGCACAGGCATCCGCAGCCGGTGTGAAAGCTCCTAAAACTGG
>CAZSBV010000413.1:0-1561 GCA_964605105.1 uncultured Lachnospiraceae bacterium
ATTATAACGTAGTAAAGTGTAGATTTCAAGTCAGTATTAAATAAAGCCGATGCAAAACATCGGCTTTACTAATTTCTTATTCTATATAATTCAATTTTTCTATTCTGTAATTTCTCTTCCGCCAAACACTGCATCCAAATAACGGAAGCCTACGAAACCATTTTCATCTAACAAAGAAACGATATCTGATCCTGCCGGAATCGTAACTTCATATTTCTTTCCCTGATATTTATATGTAATGGTAACAGCAACATCTTTTCTATCTGCGATTTTTTCTGCTAATGTCTTGTTGAAGCAATACCAGTCTTCGGTATTAATCATCACTTTTCCATCTTCCGGAACTGCATCTAACTGAGATAATACATTTTCTACATATTTCTGCCCTGCCGGTACTTCGATAACTACCGGAACTATTTCTTCTCCGTTTCCTGCATATCCTCCAACAGAACTATCACCCGAAATTGGTGGTGTTGTGCTACCCTCACCAGAACCATTTGGATTGGATGAGTTGTTGCCGGACTGATTGTTTGAATTGTCGCCCGGGTTAGATGGTGTATCTCCCGGCTGCACCGGATCCGGTGTTGGGGTTGGTGCATAAACAAAAGATTCTTCCGGATTCAACATTTTTATACCAAAATAATTTAATTCACTCGTTGTTGGTGCTTCCTGTTTAACCAAAAAACTTCCGTTTATATTTGTTGGCAAACTTTCACTATTATCATATTTGTATTGCTCTTCATTACTACAATTATCTTTTGTAACTATATATATAGCTTCTCCAATCTTACTAAATGTATAATCGTTAGAAATATTCCCCCATATATCAGATGATTCTTTTACAAACATTCCACTTTCAATTTCCAATGTATCATTTGAGCCAGGGTTATAAATTATTCGAAGATCTCCAGCAAAATATATTCCGTTACCCGTTAATTTCAATGCAAGAGAATCATTCCCCCTACTAAAGTAATAATCAATGGCTTGGTCTAATCCCTTCGGATAGATTGCACAATGGTTGGCATTTAACACGTAATTTCCACCGTCCATAAACCAAAGACAACCCAATACATTTGCATTCAATGTTATAGTAGAAGTATCTCCACTTTTTGTCACAGTAACGGGTCCTGTAGAAACTACATCCGTTCCATCTTTCTTTAAGGTTACTTTATCATTCCATATATAATAAATCGTACCCTCTGTTCTTGTTTCCTCTGCCTGCACTTTCATCGGCATTCCAATTACTACTAACAGTGCAAGCATCATACTAAATAGAAATACCCCCCCGTCTTTCCTTTTTGTCTTCCAACTTCTCATTAATTATTTCCTCCATTTCTTTCCTTGATTTCCATTTTATTTCTGAAATCAAGCTATCCTGTAAATATTATTCTTCTAAAACCGTGTCCCCTTACGATTTCTTATCTGATATTTTAACTGATTTTTCATCCACATAAATATGCTTTGCGCGAATCGTACTTTGTATTGTCTAAAAAGTAAAAAGACCGATTTGCATCGATCTTTCCACCAGTTCACTTTCTCTAATATTTTATAGTTACCACTATTG
>CAZSBV010000414.1:0-1540 GCA_964605105.1 uncultured Lachnospiraceae bacterium
TGTCTGGGATGCGATATCTTCGATTTCACCAATAATGCTTTCAATTTCTTTAGATGTAGTAGTAATTCTTTCCATTGCTTCTGTAAGCAACTGCATTTCCTGATTACTCTGTTCTGCAACATTAGCAAATTTCTGTGCATTCTTATATGCTTCATCTGCTTTTTTAGCACTGCTTTCTGCAGAGTCAGCTACATTTTCGATAGTTGCCGTCAATTCTTCTACTGCACCTGCCTGACTGGTAGCACCTTCTGCCAATGTCTGAGCACTTTCAGCTAACTGCTGTGCTCCCATAGCAACCTGTTCTGCACCATCATCAATCTGATGCATGGTAAAGCTAAGACCTACTTCAATATTAGCGATAGCATCTCTGATTCCTACGAAATCTCCATGGAACTCTGTTGTTGGCTGTACCGTAAAGTCTCCGCCGCCAATTTCTGTAAGACCCCAGCTGATACATTCAATATATTCGTTCAATTTAGAAACTGCCTTATTGAAGTCTTCTGCCATTTCGCCAAATTCGTTTTTATCTAACAAATTGACTTCAATATCTAATTCACCATTTGCTAATTTCTTAGTTGCTTTCTGAACTTTTTCAAGAGGTTTTGCAATATCCAGTGCTGTATATCTTGCAAAAATCATACCCGTAGTCGCTGCTACTACAATTAATACAATAACAATAACAGCTAAAATAATACAGAAAATATCTAAATTTGCAGATATGCGATCTCCCATCTCTACGTTCATAGCCAATAACTGTTCTGCTTCTGAAACCAGTTTGTGAGCCAGTGTTCCGGCGTCTCCCTGTAACAATTTATACGCCAAATCATCTCTTCCTGCATCACTTGCTGCAATGATTTCTTTTCTAAGAACATGATAGTCTTCCAAATCACTAATCATACTCTGCACAATTGCTTTTTCTTCTTCTGTTTCCAGTTTATCGTAAAATGACTGGAAATAAATTGCAATTTTCTCATCTGCTTCTGCAAGCTCAGCCTTTTTCGCCTCAACCTCTGCTTTATCCGTTAGAGTTACAATATCACGAATCAGGACACGTTCTTCATTTAAATATGTAGCATAGTGACCGATATCCCCCTGGATAAAACCATTCAGTTCCAATGCAGTAGAATAACGTGCGTTAACTCCAAACAAAAAGATTGCTGCTACAATAGCTGCAATGCTGGACAATCCAACTACAATTCCGAAGCTGATCGTCATACGTTTCTTTACGCTTATATTTCTTAGACTTTCCATAAATTTCATTATAAGGTACCTCCAGTTTCATATATTTTAGACCACATCTAATCCCCTATTGTTTTTTTATTATAGCACTTTTGTATAAATTTGGAAACAAAATTTGTGCTTTTTATGAAATTTATTGACAATTTATTCAGTATCTTTTAATGATACAAATATTATTCCGCAATTAATATACCACAAATTACAACATGAACAAAGAAAACTCCCTAAAATAGGGAGCTTTAACTATGGACCAGACGGGAGTCGAACCCGTGTCCGAAGCCCCATCCCCTGTACTTCTACA
>CAZSBV010000415.1:0-1539 GCA_964605105.1 uncultured Lachnospiraceae bacterium
GCCATAATATCTTTTTCATAAAAATGAAATGGTTTATCAGATGCTTGCCTTCCTGTGCTTTGATAGTCTTTTAAAAGTAGCATATCCAATAATATATTATGAAGAATAACTATTATTGAATCACAAACCATATAGTCTAAGTTATGTGAAGTATGTTCATGTGTTTCTTTTAAGGGACTAGGTTTTAAAAGTATGTGGCGGCAGTTTTTAAAAAAATTATTACTGCTATTAGGATATTCTTTTTTTATATAGGCAAAAAATAAAAGGAGAAGGTTAAACTTCTTTTCATTATCTTTAAAAAAGGTTTTCTGTAATAAGCAGTAGAATTCATGTAAATCAGTTTCTTTAGAATTAAGTAACTGGTTTATATGATGTATGTCTAATTGATTTTTTTGATTGGATTTAAATAAATTTTTATCGATTTCTTCAACAAATCT
Source organism: uncultured Lachnospiraceae bacterium (assembly GCA_964605105.1). GTDB lineage: Bacteria > Bacillota > Clostridia > Lachnospirales > Lachnospiraceae > SFDP01. The sequence continues at coordinate 438 of CAZSBV010000415.1, forward strand.
TTTGGCACTTTCTGAATAATAATATTTCGGAGAAGAAAAATATTTTTCTAAGAAGAATTTTCTTAAAAGGTTAATTTGTGGAGGTACAAGAGAAATATCTTTTTGTAATATTTGTTCTATCTTAAAGTTTTTGGTAGAAGTTACTAATGTTTCCATAAAAATCTCCTTTGTAATTGTGCGATTCCACCACACTTTTTTTCTTTTTGAAAAAGAGGGATGGTTTCGTGACATTTTTTATAAGTTGCAGTAGATTATGCTTGTAAAAGATACCAGCTATGAAGCAGGCATCTTTATTATAACATTATTTTACAAGGAGGTTACAGATGTATTTCAGAAAAAGAAGTGATTTTATGAACAAAATGGATGAAATGATTCAGAGTGTAAACAAAGGTAAAAAGGGATATTATGCGTGTATTATCCCAGAAGAAAAGGGGAAACAAGGAGCATTTATTTCTGAATATGGAACGATGCCGATTCTTTCTTATGCTGTTCTGTATTCTGATGAAGAAAGTAGAGATATTGAATATGACTGTATTATGAATGCTAGTATTGCAACTATGGACAAGTTGCAACAGATTGCAGAAGAAGATGAATCAAAAATAATAGTTTTCAGTGATGATAAATCCGAGGGAGGATTTTGTGTGAAAAATCAGAAATTTTTACTGGAAAGAGGAAAGGAAGGATTTGCATATCTCTATATTAAGTGCGTATCTATTGGTGATAAAAGTAAAATAGAGCAATTTCTATACGTATTTGATTCATCACTAAAAAATCAGAACGGAAAAATGATGCGATTATGTACAGGAGAAGAAAGTGATGAGATTTCGACATTAATTCTTAAAATGTCTGAATTGATATCGGGAAAGGAAAAATAATTATGGAAGAGTTAAATAAAGAAGAATCTTTAGAAAATTGCATAAACTGGGACATGCCTAAGAAGAATTTGGAATGTAAAGAAAATATTTCTGCTAATGCAAAAAATATTGATTTATGTACAAAGCTACAACTAAATTTAAAACCACGTTTAGGAATATCCATAGAAGGAAAATTTAGAGAGATTTCAATCAGAGAAGTTCTATCAAAGGATTTAAAAAGGGCGTAT
>CAZSBV010000416.1:0-1537 GCA_964605105.1 uncultured Lachnospiraceae bacterium
ATCACCTTCACGAAGATGTCCTACCGGTGAAATAACTGCTGCTGTACCGGTTCCCCATACTTCTTCCAGGCTTCCGTCTAAGGCTGCATCAAACAATTCTTTCGCAGAAATCTTTCTTTCTTCTACAGGGTATCCCCATTCTTTACAAAGTTCAATACAGCTTCTTCTGGTAACACCAGGTAAAATACTTCCGTTCAACATTGGAGTTACAACAGTACCGTTAATCTTAAAGAAGATGTTCATAGCTCCAACTTCTTCGATATATTTTCTCTCTACACCGTCTAACCAAAGTACCTGAGAATAGCCTGCATCATGAGCTTTCACCTGCGCTTTTAAGCTGGCTACATAGTTAGCACCGGCTTTCGCTTCTCCAAGTCCGCCGCGAACCGCTCTTACATATTCGTCTTCAATCCAGATTTTAACAGGATTCAATCCTTCCGGATAGTAAGCTCCTACCGGTGAAAGGATAATGATGAACTGGTATGTATGAGATGGTCTAACTCCTAAAAATGGGTCTGTTGCAATAATAAATGGTCTGATATAAAGGGAAGTACCCGGTTTTGTAGGAATCCAGGCTTCATCTGTCTTTACAATTGCTTTGATTGCCTGAAGAAAATCTTCTGCCGGAATGGTTGGAATACAAATTCTTTCATTTGTATTGTTTGCACGTTCAATGTTCTTGTCAGGGCGGAATAATAAAGTTCTTCCGTCATCCGCTTTATAGGCTTTTAATCCTTCAAACATTTCCTGTCCATAATGAAATACCATAGCTGATGGATATAAAGAAATTGGTGCATATGGCACGATTCTTGGATCATACCAGCCCTTATCATCACTATAATCCATAATAAACATATGGTCTGTAAAAATAGTTCCGAAAGTCAATGGATTTTCCGGTCCCGGAATCTCCTTCGGATTAGTTGTCTTTTCATATCTTATATCTAACATGGTTTTTCTCCTACCTTTTCTATAGTGAATATTTCTTCCGAATCATCACTAAAATATTAGCATAAGTTCTATACAAAGTTCCCTAACTTATCGCCTTTTTACATTATTCTCCTAAATATTAAAAATGTCAACTACTTGACTAATTTTTACCCCTGCTACAACCTTTACTTTTTTTTAAGACTATGATATTCTAGGTTTGTTGCTGAGGCAACGTATTATTTTGGTGGAGGACTTTTGCGATGAACAAAGGTACAGTAAAATGGTTTAACAACCAGAAAGGCTACGGCTTTATCTCCGACGAAGCTGGAAACGACGTATTCGTTCACTACTCCGGTCTTAAAATGGAAGGTTTTAAAACCTTAGAAGAAGGCGCTCAGGTAGAATACGAAGTTGTTAACGGAGAAAAAGGACCTCAGGCGGTTAACGTAGTTAAATTATAAGAACCTTAAGGGGAGGCTCTTATAATACCCATTTTAATCATTATCCGATATGCCTTTTCTATAAAAATAGAAGTAAGCAGTATCATCTTTGTTTTGTATGAATAAGCAAGTAGTTTAATGTATTAAACATTAAAGGACTGTTATGTTAG
>CAZSBV010000417.1:0-1526 GCA_964605105.1 uncultured Lachnospiraceae bacterium
CATCTCATCTACCATTGCAAGAGTAACTTCTTCCTGTTTTCTACCTACTGCAAGAATACCGGTATCTCCAATACCCATGTAGTCACCTTCATGGATCACTTTGTCATCAATTTCAGTATCTCTTACTGCATAAGTAACCTGTCCTGTTTTAACCTTTTTGATTTCTTCCAACATAACTGCTTCATTTTCTTCCACAGATAAATCAGGAACATAGTTGATTACTGCTGTAATACCCTGTGCAACTGTCTTTGTAGGAATAACCACAATCTTCTTATCTTCAACCATGTATTGAACCTGGTTTGCCGCTAAAATAATGTTTTTGTTATTCGGGAAAATGAAGATAGTATCTGCATTTACTTTATCAATAGCATTTAACATATCTTCTGTACTTGGGTTCATAGTCTGACCACCTGAAATCATGCAGTCAACGCCAAGTCCTGTGAAGATTTCATCCATACCTGCACCAACGGATACAGAAATAAATCCAACTTCTTTTCTTTCTTCTGCAGGTGCTTCTTCTACTACAGCTGCGGCAGCAGCTTTTTCAGCTTCCTTAACAACTTTTTCCTGATGTTCAAGACGCATATTGTCAATCTTCATATTAGAAAGCTGTCCAAATGTTAAAGCTTTCTGGATTGCCATACCAGGATCATTAGTATGAACGTGTACTTTTACAATATCATCATCTGCAACTACTACGATAGAGTCACCGATAGATTCCAAATAAGCTTTAAAATCCATTTCATGTTTAATATTGAAATGTTTTGTCAAAAGGATAATAAATTCTGTACAATATCCATATTTAATATTTGCAGCGCTTTCAGTATCCACTTTAACCTTAGGAGATGAACTGGAAACATCACCAAGACTGAAGTCTAATTCTTTGCCCATGAATGCATCATATGCACCCTTTAATACTTCTACTAATCCCTGTCCACCGGAGTCAACTACGCCTGCCTGTTTTAATACTGGAAGCATTTCCGGAGTCTGGCTTAATACGTATTCTGCATGTTTGATTACTTCGCCGATAAATTCTCCCATGTCGGAAGCTCCGGCTTCCTGTAATTCTCTAGCTTTAATCGCCGCACCTTTTGCAACAGTAAGAATCGTACCTTCCTTCGGTTTCATAACCGCTTTGTATGCTGTTTCTACTGCTTTTTCAATTGCAGCTGTTAAAACCGCAATATCAATTTCCTTTTCTGTTTTGATTACTTTACAGAAACCTCTGAATAACTGGGAAAGAATTACACCTGAGTTTCCTCTTGCTCCACGTAAAGAACCTGAAGAAATTGCTTTTGCAAGACTTTCCATATCGTCATCAATCAAACCGGATACTTCTTTTGCCGCAGACATAATGGTCATGGACATATTAGTACCTGTATCCCCGTCAGGAACAGGGAATACATTTAATTCATTAATCCATTCTTTTTTTGCATCCAAATTCTGGGCACCAGCCAAGAACATTTTGGATAGCATTCTAACATCAATTTTGTTTGAAGCCACCTATTTTTCCTCCTTAATCAATA
>CAZSBV010000418.1:0-1523 GCA_964605105.1 uncultured Lachnospiraceae bacterium
ATGTAAAAAGATACATCATCAACGGCCTGTACATATTTTTTATTTTTTCCAAAACCACCTGCCGGGAAGTACTGACGTAAATGTTCAATTTGTACTAATTTTTCACTCATTCTATGCTTCCCCCTTCTTAGTTTCGAACTGTTCTTTCTGAATCATCCAACATTTTGTATAGTGGCATCCTTCCAAATCAGTCTTTGGCGGCATTTCTCTTAAACAAACTTTCATAGCTGCATCACAACGTGGTGCAAAAGGACATCCTGCCGGAGGATTTAACATGTCTACCGGTGTACCTTCAATTGGAACCAGTTTTTCATGCTCTGTGGTATCCAGACGTGGCATGGAACGAATCAAGCCCTTTGTATACATATGCTGTGGATTATAGAAAATGTCATCTGTTTCTCCATATTCTACAATTCTTCCGGCATACATTACCGCAATCTTATCACACATACTTGCTACAACCCCAAGGTCATGAGTAATCATGATAATTGCCATACCAAGTTTTTCTTTTAAATCCATCATTAGCTCTAAAATCTGAGCCTGAATAGTTACGTCAAGAGCTGTAGTTGGTTCATCTGCAATCAACAGCTTTGGTTCACATGCCAGAGCGATAGCAATCATAACACGCTGACGCATACCACCGGATAATTCATGTGGATACTGTTTCAAACGTTTTTCAGGTTCGTTAATACCAACTAATTCCAATAACTCTTTTGCTCTTGCTTTCGCTTGTTTTCTATTTTTATCTGTATGAAGACGAATTACTTCTTCAATCTGATTTCCTACAGTATAAACCGGGTTCAAACTGGTCATTGGATCCTGGAAAATAATAGAAATTTCGTTACCACGAATTTTTCGCATTTCCCTCTCAGTCATATTCTCTATATGATGATCGTTAAATTCCAATGTACCGCCTAATAATTTCCCCGGATGAGCAGTTAATCCCATCAAACTGTAAGCTGTTACAGATTTACCGGAACCACTTTCTCCTACAATTCCTAAAACTTCTCCTTCTTCCAGATGAATAGTTACATCATTTAAAGCCTTTACTTCTCCGGCCGGTGTAAAGAAAGAAAGTTTTTCATTTTTTATATCAACAAGAAATTCTCCCATGATTCTTCTACCTTTCCTTAGTTTTTAAGTTTCGGGTCAAATGCATCTCTAAGTCCATCACCTAATAAGTTAAAGCTCAAAATAATCAAACTGATTACAATGGCAGGAATGAATAATAAGTGTGGGTTGGTGTTCATACCATTAATCGCATCACTGGCAAGACTTCCTAAAGAAGGAAGAGGTACCGCAACACCCATACCCAAGAAACTTAAGAAACTCTCTGTAAAGATAGAGGATGGAATCTGTAATGTTGTTGTAACGATCAAAGTACCGATACAGTTTGTTAACAAGTGATTTTTAATAATTTTTGCACTGCTTACACCTAAAGCTCTTGCAGCAGTTACATATTCACTTTCTTTTAACATCAATACCTGGCTTCGTACCATACGTGCCATACCTACCCAGTATAA
>CAZSBV010000419.1:0-1519 GCA_964605105.1 uncultured Lachnospiraceae bacterium
AACCAATTCAGCCACCAGTTTTCCTCTTTCCCCGATGCATCCTTATCCCATACACCGCCGAAATCTCCGCAGATGATTACGCAGTCTCTCTTAGTCATTTCCTTCTGCTCCGGAAAATTCTCTGTATTAAACCGTTCAAAATTGCAATGGCAATCACCAGTCATGTAAATCATTTTCTATCGCCCCACTTTTCCTTTCTTTCAGTTGCCCTGTCAATTGTCATCCTAATATACGCTCTTTCACTAGATTGCCTGCCTCCTTTCATTTCTTATATACATTATCTCTTCCTTATAAACACTGACTTTATGAAATCCCATAATGTTTTTCGAGTTTTCTCTTCTTGATTAGTAGTTTCTGCTACATCTACAACTACCACTTCTGAAATATCCGCTTTTGCCTCCAAATGCTTCGTCCAATCATAGCCATCTATATATGCTAGAATACCTGACAAATATGGCGGATGATACTTTTGCATATGAAATCCAGATGTTATATATCTCTCATGCTCATTAACCATCACATAGTTATTATGTCGTAACGAACACAGCCCTTCTTTGTCCATCTGAATAATCCAAGTATCTTTGTTGTACTTTATCTGCAGCTCATTAATGGAATCCATATGTAATTCTGCTTTTCCGCTACCCAAATATTTTTCTACAACTCTACTGCTAGCACGTCCCTTATCAAAGAAACGGATATACCATGCAAATCTTTTAGTATCCATCTTAATAGCATTTCTTACATATAAACGTTTCTTACAGTGTGGACAAATCTCTCGTCCTTCCGGTAACTTTTCCGAAGCGTCAAAATTCCAACACTTAATTTTCTCCACCAACTCACATGATTTATCATGCACAAAATTATCGTTCTTTGCAAAAACAAATCTTATCCGATTATCCTCTAGTGCACTTGCACGCTTACTTATCATACGCTGCGTTTCAATATCAATTTCTTTTCCTCGGTATTCAATCTGATAAGCATTGTTTATCCCAGCAGTTCGAGACGCACTTTCTACCAAAGATAAATTCACTTTATCATTCATCATAGATTGTGTCACATCTGTTCTAGCGCATTTACGAATTCCCCTACAAACGCCTTCACTAATCATGCTCCAATATTTATTAAAATTCCCTTCGTTTATATAAATTTGTTTTCGTTGTTCTACAATATTACAGGGTATCTTTATGAGCTTACCGGTAGCATTATTTACTATAAAAATCTTAGAGTCCTCAAACTCTTCTCGGCACTCAGAATAGCCAGGCACTTCTTTTAATTTATCAACATATGGAAAAAAGGTGTATTCAACAATTTCGTCACAGAACACATACCTTGCTCCATCAGCAAATTGCTCCGCTCTCCAATACATAGTGAAATACTCTCTTTCACTACCAATTGCAAAATCTGCCATATCCATCCTCCTTCCAGCTTTCATGTTCACATTTCAAGTTTCATTCATGACTCCATTATACATCAGCAACATGTCCCTTAAAACGGACTTATCTTTTCTAATTTCAATTAT
>CAZSBV010000420.1:0-1512 GCA_964605105.1 uncultured Lachnospiraceae bacterium
TTCAAATCTTCTGTTTCACTGGGATGTACTCCCACGGAAGTATAAATAAAATCATATTGCTTTGCCAATTCTATACTGGTTCTAATAGAAGTAAGGCTGGCACTGATATTCATCATATATTCAACTCCGGAATTTTTAATTTCCTGAATTAAACTTTCTCTGTCTTCATCGAAAGCAGAATCGTCCATATGAGTGTGACTTTCTATTATCATAAATCCTCCGTCCAAAATCACTATTTATTTTCTTTATAAACATCATTCATTACAAAATGTTTTATTAATTATAACTTCTAAAACTAAATAAAAAAAGCCGAGAAACTTGTATTTCCCAGCTTTTCCCAAATCGGGGTGACGTGATTCGAACACGCGACCTCTTCGTCCCGAACGAAGCGCTCTACCAAGCTGAGCCACACCCCGAAATATATTTATGTGCAAACTATGATAAGCACAAAATTTATGATACAATATTTATAAAAAAAAATCAAGCCATTTAGGAGGAAATTCATGATAAAACCACAAATTGATTCCACAGCCTTTGTTGCGAAAGGTGCTGCTGTATATGGAAATGTAACAATAAAAAAAGAAGCTAATGTCTGGTACAATGCCACCATCCGAAGTGTAGATGATGCCATTGTCATTGGAGAAGGAACTAACATTCAGGATAATGCCGTAGTTCACACAGATAAGGGATATGTAGTTAATATCGGTTCTCTTGTAACTGTAGGGCATGGTGCAATTATTCATGGATGTTCCATCGGTGACAATTCCCTTATTGGTATGGGTGCCATTATTTTAAACGGTGCCAAAGTAGGAAATAACTGTATTGTCGGTGCCGGAGCTTTGGTTACAAAAAATACTATTATTCCCGATAATTCTTTGGTTCTTGGCTCTCCTGCGAAAGTCATAAGGCAGGTAACAGAAGAAGAAATTCAGGCAAGCATTGATAATGCTAAATTGTATATTGAAGAAAGACTAATTTATGCTGAGAATGAAAAGAATTCATAATTCTTTTATAAATTCTGTATGAAATACCAGAAAGTCCGTAGACCTTAAATCTACGGACTTCATTTTTTTTACTTATTTTGCCAACATCATTCTATCATTAGCAAATTCTCCTCCACTGGCTTCCTCGAATTTCGCCAGTAAATCGGAAACTTTTAAATTTTTCTTTTCTTCTCCGTAGATATCATAAATAACCTTTCCGTCCTGCATCATAATAAGTCGATTTCCATATTTAATTGCATCTTTCATATTATGAGTAATCATTAAAGTCGTAAGATTATTTTCTGTAACTACCTTATTAGTAATATCAAGAACTTTTTTCGCTGTATGTGGGTCCAATGCTGCTGTATGTTCATCCAACAACAATAACTGTGGTTTCTGGATTGTCGCCATGAGAAGTGTCAATGCCTGTCGCTGTCCACCGGATAAAAGACCTACTTTTGCACTGAGTCTGTTTTCCAATCCTAACTCCAGTGTTTTTAAAAGTTCAACAAACTGTTCTCTTTCGCTA
>CAZSBV010000421.1:0-1506 GCA_964605105.1 uncultured Lachnospiraceae bacterium
GTCTTCCTGTAAGCTCAGAAGTAATAATATCTGTTGCAAGAGGTACCATACGGATGTTACATACTTTGGAAACCAAAGGTACAGTACGGGATGCACGAGGGTTAGCTTCTAATACATATACTTTACCGTCTTCAATAGCGTACTGCATATTCATAAGACCTTTTACGTGCATTTCTTCTGCAATTTTCTTAGTGTATTCTTTGATTGTTGCCACATTTTCTTCGGAAATATGAACACTTGGAAGGATACAAGCGGAGTCACCTGAATGAACACCTGCAAGTTCGATGTGTTCCATAACAGCAGGAACATATGCATAAGTTCCGTCACTGATTGCATCTGCCTCACATTCCATCGCATGATTCAAGAATCTGTCGATGAGGATTGGTCTGTCAGGTGTCACACCTACAGCTGCTAACATATAGCTTGTTAAGCTTTCATCATCATATACAACTTCCATACCACGTCCGCCTAATACGTAGGAAGGACGAACCATTACCGGATAACCAATCTGTTTTGCGATTGCGAGAGCTTCTTCTACATTAACAGCCATTCCGGATTCCGGCATAGGAATTTCAAGTTTTTCCATCATTTCTCTAAAGAGATCGCGGTCTTCTGCAAGGTCGATTACGGAAGGAGAAGTTCCAAGGATCTTAACTCCGTTTTCTTCCAGTTTAGCAGCAAGGTTAAGTGGAGTCTGTCCACCGAACTGTGCGATAACACCAACCGGTTTTTCTTTATGATAAATGCTCAATACATCTTCTAATGTAAGTGGTTCGAAATATAATTTATCGGAGGTATCGTAGTCTGTAGAAACTGTTTCAGGGTTACAGTTAACGATAATAGTTTCGAAACCTAATTTCTTCAATGCTAAGGATGCGTGTACACAGCAGTAGTCAAATTCGATACCCTGACCGATACGGTTAGGACCACCACCTAAGATCATTACCTTAGGTTTGTCACTCTTAATAGGATTCTTGTCTTCGCCATTATATGTGGAGTAGTAGTATGCGCTGTTTTCAGTACCACTTACGTGAACACCTTCCCAGTTTTCTTCCATACCGATTTCGATACGTTTGTTGCGGATATCGTCTTCGGATACTTCAAGAATCTGGCTTAAATATTTATCAGAGAAACCATTCTTCTTAGCAGAAATTAATGCTTCGTCAGAAGGAAGAGAGCCTTTGGACTGCATTAATGCTTCTTCTTCTTCCACTAATTCTTTCATCTGTTCGATGAAGTAGTGTTTTACTTTGGTGATTTCGTGTAATTCTTCAACAGTAGCACCTTTTCTTAAAGCTTCGTACATAATGAAGTGACGTTCACTGGAAGCACTTCCCAACATTTTGCATAACTGTTCTTTGGTAAGGGAATCGAAATCTTTTGCATGTCCAAGACCGTGACGTCCGATTTCCAAACTACGGATAGCTTTCTGGAAAGCTTCTTTATAAGTTTTACCGATACTCATTACTTCACCAACGGCACGCATCTGAGTACCTAATTTATCTT
>CAZSBV010000422.1:0-1498 GCA_964605105.1 uncultured Lachnospiraceae bacterium
CAAAGTCATCCAGACACTGTACAATATTTCTCTTTAAACCGCCGGAATATGGCATTAATTCTGCCACAACTTTCACTTTGGCTCCTTCCAAAGTCATACGTCTTGCCATAATCAGTCCGATATCACCGGAACCTAAAATCACGACTTCTTTTCCCGGCATGTAACCTTCCATATTTACCAGACGTTGTGCCGTTCCGGCGGAAAATACCCCTGCCGGTCTGTAGCCCGGAATATTTAATGCGCCTCTGCTTCGTTCTCTGCATCCCATGGCAAGAATCACGGTCTTTGCCTGAATCCGGAAAATTCCTTCCTCTTTGTTCATGGCAGTGACTATTTTTTCCTTACTAATATCCAAAACCATAGTGTTTAATTTATATGGCACATTCATCTTGCTTACTTTTTCGATAAAACGTCCTGCATATTCCGGTCCTGTTAATTCTTCTTTAAAAGTATGGAGACCGAATCCATTATGGATACATTGGTTTAAAATCCCCCCAAGTTCTTTGTCTCTTTCTAAAATTAAAATATCTTCAATTCCATTTTCTTTTGCTGCTACTGCTGCCGCCAGGCCCGCAGGACCACCACCGATAATTACTACGTCACAAGTTCTCATTTTTCTCTCCCGCATATATAATCCTAATTTTCATCCATTGTTAATTATTTTCACTTCTGTCTCGACTCAAAGCAATTCCTGCATTTTCTTAAACTGCTTCTAAAAACTATCTTTATTTACACCCACAATTAACTTAGATTTTCCACCGGACTTTGTAATCTCGGCGATATCAACACCTCGTTCTCTCGCAATAATTTCCATTACCCTTGGGGAACAGAATCCTGCCTGACATCTTCCCATACCGGCTCTGGTTCTTCTTTTTACACCGTCTAAAGATTTTGCTCCAAGAGGTCTGTTTACAGCATCTATAATTTCACCTTCTGTAATCATCTCACATCGGCAGATCATATTTCCGTATGCAGGATTCTCTTGAATCAGTTTGTTTCTTTCTTCCATAGATAAATCTGCCGGATTCAAAATACCTTTTCTCTCAGCAACAAAATCTTCTTTTGCTACTAAGCCCATTTTTGCCTGCATCAAGTCTGCAATATATTTTCCAATGGCTGGACAACTGGAAAGTCCCGGTGATTCGATTCCCGCACAATCAATAAATCCCGGAGCATCTTCTACTTCCCCTAAGATAAACTCATGACCATCCTCACGGGCACGAAGACCGGCAAACGAAGTAATGACTTGTCTTAACGGCAGATTCTTTACATTAATACCTGCCTTTTCCATAACTTCATTTAATCCTCCCCCTGAAGTACAGGTTCCCTCTTTATCCTCTATATCAGATGCTGTTGGTCCTACTAACAAATTTCCATGTACGGTAGGAGTAACCAAAACCCCTTTTCCAAACCTGGAAGGCAAGGCAAAAATAGTTTTGCTTACATGTTTCCCAGCTGTCTTATCCAACAAAAGATATTCTCCTCTTCTTGGAGTAAT
>CAZSBV010000423.1:0-1493 GCA_964605105.1 uncultured Lachnospiraceae bacterium
TAATAACCTAACTGGCTGTTAGGTATATTAACCATAAATATATTGTAGTAGAAAGGAAAGGTGATTTATATGGCGAATAAGTCAAATGACATGGCACACACAAAATGGGTGTGCAAATATCATATCGTCTTTGCACCAAAGTATAGACGAAAAGCAATTTATAATCAATACAAAGAAAGTATACGTGATATTTTGAAACAATTGTGTGCGTATAAAGGTAAATATCCCATAAACTGAGAAATACTATATTGGGGGGTATAGTTACCAACATATGAACATGATCCACCATTAATTTTCCTTCTAAAATCTCTACAGTAAAGAAGAGCAGTCCATTGTATGCAGTGTTTTGTATATAAATGTAAAGCCTCAGAAACTATAAAAGAATAGAAAAAATGTAATGAAAAATAAAAATATGCGCCGAAAAAATGTAATAATAGATAAAAATATGCGCCGAAAAAATGTTGATAAAAAAAGCGGATGAGAATATAATAAAGGAAACGGAGGTGTTGTTATGCAGAGATTTCTTATGGATGATTTACTAAAATGGAAAGATAAGCCGAATCGTAAACCTTTGATTTTAAAAGGAGCCCGGCAGGTTGGGAAAACTTGGATTATGAAAGAATTTGGCAGAGTGCATTTCACAAAGACAGCCTATGTTTCTTTTTATAATAATCAGAGGATGAAAAATGTCTTCGAGGATGATTATGATATAGAGCGAATTCTTATGAATATAAATATAGAGACCAAAACGGAAGTTACACCAGAGGATACGCTTATTATTTTTGATGAAATTCAAGAGGCACCACGGGCATTGGAATCTTTAAAGTATTTTTGCGAAAATGCACCGCAATATGCAGTAATAGCGGCAGGGTCTTTACTTGGAGTGGCAATTCATACCGGTGTATCTTATCCGGTGGGGAAAGTGGAAACATTGGAACTTTATCCGATGAATTATCGGGAATTTTTATTAGCAGTGGGTGAAGAACAACTGGCAGACTTATTGAGGAAAAAAAATTATACCTATATTTCTGATTTTAAGGAGAAATACATTTTCTGGTTAAAAAATTACTATTATGTAGGTGGAATGCCTGAAATAGTTAGTTTCTTTTCGGAACATAAAGATTATGTGGAAGTGAGGAATATGCAACAGGCCATTATCGAGCAGTATGAAAATGATTTTAGCAAGCATACACCATCCAATGAATTACCACGCATAAGAATGGTTTGGAATTCTATTCCGATGCAGTTGGCAAAGGAAAATAAGAAGTTTTTCTTTGGGAAAATAAAAGAAGGAGCTCGTGCAAAAGATTTTGAATTGGCTATCGAATGGTTACAAGATTGTGGATTAATTACGAAAGTAAATAAAGTAAGTAAGCCGGCAGTCCCGATAAAGGCATATATGGAATTTTCTTCTTTTAAACTATATTTGTTGGATGTCGGTTTGTTAGGGGCATTGAGTGAACTTGATGCAGAATCAATATTGGAAGGTAATT
>CAZSBV010000424.1:0-1491 GCA_964605105.1 uncultured Lachnospiraceae bacterium
AAAGCAATCTTAAAGGTAATGGCATCTTCAAATACCCTTAAATCCAGACCTGTTGTTTTCTGCAACTTGTCCAAACGATACACAAGCGTATTTCTATGAATAAATAGCTGACGGGATGTTTCTGAAACATTAAGACTGTTTTCAAAAAACTTCATAATTGTAGTAAGAGTCTCTTCATCAAAATCATCCGGACTCTTTCCACCAAAAATTTCTCTAATGAACATTTTGCAAAGCGGAATCGGAAGCTGATAGATCAAACGGCCAATCCCTAATTCACTGTAAGCAATGACACTTCTCTCATCAAAGAAAATTTTGCCTACATCCATTGCCATTTTCGCTTCCTTGAAGGAACGGCTTACTTCTTTGATTTCTTTTACAGGAGTTCCATAAGAAATACGTACATCTGCCACTCCCTCTTTTTCTAACAGTGCCTGATAACCATATGCCACCTTATCAATTTCCGCATTGGTATCCGCTTGCTCAATTTCTTTCACAACAATTACATTATTTTCGTCTACCGCAGTAATAAAATCCTTGCTGTTGGCGCCAAAATTACTTCTCATAAGTTCCAAAAGATTAGCATCTTTTGCACATCTTCCTTCGATGACCATGGTAACACGCTTAGCTTCCGGCTGCACGTGTAACTTTTTGGCACGACTGTATATATCTACCAACAACAAATTATCTAATAATAAATTCTTGATAAAATTATCTTTGTCAAAACGTTCTTTGTAAGCAACCAATAAATTCTGAATCTGGAACGCAGCCATTTTTCCTACCATGTACACATTTTCCCCTGAACCCATGGCAATCAAAATATACTCCAACTGCTGCTCATCATAAATCTTAAAATATTGATTTCCCGCCACTTCCTGGCTGTCTGCCGGTGATTTGGCAAATTCCAGTACTGCCGAAGACTGTGTCAAAATTTCCGGTGTTGTCTCTGCTAATGTTTTTCCCTCTGCATCCACAACGCAAAATTCCACACGTCCAATCGCTTTAAGTCCCTCAATAGTATTTTGTAAAATCTGATTGGAAATCATTTTCCCTCTCCTTCTTATAGACAATATATATATGAATATATCTGTCAATTGTTTCTTACTAATATATACCCATAATTATATTAAAAGAAAATACCAAAAAAATCTACTACAAATTGAGGTTTTTTTGTGATTTTTGTCACATAAACTTCAAACATTTTGTCTAATGACATATTTCCCCCTTTCCGCTATAATTAATATTGAGGAAATTTTGTATAGATTTTCAAACGTCGATTAACGACAGAAAGAGGTGGAATATGGATATAGCATCAGTAGCAATGGCAATGAACCATGGCTCATCTCTAGGCCAAATAGGGACTGCATTGCTTTCCAAAGCAATGGATACCAATCAGGCTCTTGGACAGGGACTTGTGGAAATGATCGATTCTGCTGCAATGGAACGTTCTGTGAATCCACATATCGGTTCCAATTTTGATATGGTGGTATAGTT
>CAZSBV010000425.1:0-1480 GCA_964605105.1 uncultured Lachnospiraceae bacterium
CATCGTACATAAAAATACATCTTGAATTTTCTTATTTTATTATAATACAACCATCCAAATTTGTCATCACCTGTTGCTTTTTTTCTCCTGTGCATTCTGCGTAAATATCCATTGTAGTGGAAATATCTGCATGACCCATAATATCCATGATGACTTTAAGATTGGTTTCATTTTCACAGAGTCTGCTACAGAATGTATGACGCAAAGTATGTGCCGAGAAATGTGGAAGCAGAATTGGCTCCCTTTTTTCTTTTTTTGCTTCTTTTTCTTCTTTATTATCATAAGCTGCTGTTACTCTGTGAATTGCATTGTTTACAGCCGTAGCACCGTAAACCGTATGATGCGCTGTTGAAAAGACAAATCCAGAATATCCGTCAATTACTTCTTCACAAAAACCAATACACTTCTGAATTTCATATTCAGTTAAAAAAGCATCAAATACTTCTTGTATCATCGGAATCGTTCTTATACCGGCATCTGTTTTTGGCGTTTCAATCCTCTTTTTACATACTCCTTTAGAATCCGGCCTATCTGATAAGGTATGATTTACACTAATCATACGCTTTTCAAAATCCAGGTCCTCCCATCGAAGTGCCAGACACTCTCCAATTCTCATACCAGTTCCTAACAGTACAGTAATAATCGGAATCCAACCAGCAAACTGATTATCCTCTTCCAAATAATTCATTAAAGCCTTTTGCTGTGGAATTGTTAATGACTTTCTCTTGGGTGCATCCCACAGTTTACTTCTTTTAATCTCAGTCATAGCACAATCTGATGGATTATTTACAATAAGCCGATTTCTCACCGCAAGTTGCAATGCCGGATGAATTACTGTATGTATTCCCTCTAATGTATTTGCTTTAACTCCCTCTTTTAAAATCGAAAAATAAAAGGCTTTTACATCTGAATATCTAATCCCATCAATTTTTCTTTTACCAAAGGTTGGTCTGACAAAACGATTATACATATACAGATAATTCGCTTTCGTTGATTCCTTCAGGTTATATTTCTGACTCATATACCTGTCAAAGCAATCATTCAGTGTTAATTTCTTTGCACTATAAAGATCTAGCCCCTGTTCATACTTAACAAGTAATTCCTTCTCTCGTTCACGAAGCCTTGCTAAAGTTTTGGCATAAATAAAATGCCGCTGCTTGTTGCTATCTGTATAAGCATAACAATATCTGCCATCTTTTCTTTCTGTTTCACCGTTTCTAAGCACATATCCTTTACTGTCTTTTCTATTTTTAATAGCTGCCATATTCATTCCTCCTATCAAAAAAGGAATAGCCAGTCCACTATTTTTGAGCAAAACTCTATGGATAATTTCGCCTCAAGACCATTATAGTGCCGTATATTCCTTATTTTCAATCCTTTTGTTGTCACTGACAACAATCTAGTTTCCTATGAGTTAATATATATTTCTATGAATTTTACATTTCACAGAAATTCTCTAAATACTCATCCACCTTTTCTG
>CAZSBV010000426.1:0-1454 GCA_964605105.1 uncultured Lachnospiraceae bacterium
TTATAAATCCTTTCCACCATCCAAGGTTCACTGGATGCCTTCAAAGCATCTTCGAATAAAAACCATTTTACACCTTTATTTTCTTCCTCATTTACAACCAACATCTGCGTCTCATCTGCTTCCGCCAGGAAAGTAACATTAAAATGTAAATGACTAGGTACATACTTTCCTTTTTTCATATGTCCGTCTACTGTCAATATTTCCAGACTAAATATATCTTTACTTACCAAAACGGCATTCTCCACACCGGTCTCTTCTTTTAATTCCCTAAGAGCAACAGAAGATAAATCTTCCTCTCCGTCCGCATGACCACCAATCCAGGACCAGGAATCATATATCTTATGATATACCATCAATGTTTTTGTCCGCTCTTTATTCACTGTCCATATAGATGTTGTGAAATGAGCTATTTTGTTCTCTCTTATTAAATAATCTGCATTATTAGCCATATATTCCAGCATCACTTTTTTATCATTTTCTTCCTGCTCATTTACAGGCTTATAATTTTCTATATCAAGTAATAAATCCATGTTTTTAATCTCTTTTCTTTCATATAAATTAATCTATAATCGATATATATATGTTATATTACACCTTATAAATATACATTTTTAATATTTTTTTCTCAATACCATATAGGAAATCCTATAAAGTTTCCTCATTAGTTTTATATTTAATTTGTCTTATTAAATATATAACTCCAATCATAATTTCTATAGTAACTACTAAATCCTTTTTATTATATTATTTCTTATATACTGTACTTGCAATTTTCTCATTTTAGCGAAATATTTTATATATTAAAAATATATTTAGCAATTGACAAATAATTTATTAAGGCATAATATAATACAAAACCTATGAGAAAGAGTAAGTAAGTTTTATTCCTTTTTCCACAGAGAACTGTTGATGGTGAGAATACAGTGAAAAACATAAGACTGAATGGACTTTCGAGGGCAATCAGAAAAGAATTTTTACTATTTTGTATTTATTAGAATATATTTTTCTAATCTCTATTATAAAATAATTATAATTATTCTGAGTATGTGCGACGGAGCTTGACTCTCCGTAATCAAAAGTCTGCATATGTTAGTATGCGTAAAGTGGACGTAATATTTACGTCAAGCCGGGTGGCACCGCAGGTTGAGTATATTCATCCTGTCCCAGCAGTAACAAATGTCTGGGACAGGATTTTTTGTACCTCTGACATAGAAAATATAATTCCTATACCTGATATTAGTTTGGAATTAATCTATAAATTTTCTATTTTTGTCGGTTCTTATAAATCTTGTCCCCTAGAAAAAGAAAGGAGACAAAATTATGTCCGAAAAGAAAATCCCTTACAAAATCTACTTAGATGAAAGTGAAATGCCAAAGACATGGTATAACCTTCGTGCCGATATGAAAAATAAACCGGCACCACTACTCAATCCGGCTACCAAAGAACCTATGAC
>CAZSBV010000427.1:0-1451 GCA_964605105.1 uncultured Lachnospiraceae bacterium
CTTACCACTTGATTCAGTATTCGATTTGCATACTCATAATTTCCTATGCAAATAAAATCTACCGCTTCCTTTATATCTTCTGTATCGTTAATATCCCTTGATGGCTTTTGTATTTCCTGATGTCTCTGTCCAAAGCCAAACAAATCTTCAAAATCAAATCCCCAGTAACTTCCATATTCTTGATTACTACTGGAACCACTATATGTATTTTGATTATATGTACTCCGCCCATAATAACCACGGTATCCTGAACTGTTCTGTTCACGTTTTTGATATTTTTCCGGATTACAAAGCATATCATAGGCCTCATTTATTTCATTCATTTTTTCTGCCGCTTTGGGATCGTTTGGATGAAGATCCGGATGATACTCTTTCGCTTTCTTTCGATACGCTTTCTTAATTTCATCTTTTCCGGCATCTTTTCCAATCCCTAATACACTATATGGATCACTTACCATGATGCTTTTCTCCCTTTCCTTTTACAATTCCGTTATATTGCAGCCATACACCACTGTATAATATATTTCGCATAATACCTATATCCTGTTCTATCGGTAATTTTTCAAATTGCACAGTTGCATTACCTATAACCTGCATTAAAATATCCTCTATTTCTATTGGCTTTTTATCCATAAATAACAGCGGATTATAATTTTTACTTTTCTGGTCCTTTTCAAAATCAAGAGACGCGTCCATCAGATAGATGAACTTACCTAATTCATATCCGAATTTTCTCAAAGAATCTGCCCAGAAATCTTCTCTAAAAACAAAAATTTCAGAAAGCATTAATCCGGAATAATTCACTGCCTCATCCGGCAAAGCCGTATATGATTTTTCAATCTCATCAAGTTTCTGTAAACTTTTTCTGACACACTCTGACTGCCTCGGATATTCTCTCTTTATTCGTTCCAAATCCTTTTGAAGCAATTTACTATATAACTTTCCTGATTTCTTTTTTTCATCCTGCCAATCATCTATACATTTGTAATAGGCAAGAAGGATAGTCATATCCGCTGCATAATCAATATATTTATTTTGGTAAATGTTTCGTTTTTTTAACGGATGAACCGAACACCATATTTCTTCGCTGTCATTATTCTCTTCATACAGTCCATTCAATAAAAGTGCAAGAAACGTCATATCATAGTTCAAAGTCATTCTTTCCATCTGTCCAAATCGATTCCCTATTGCTTTGCACAATCCGCAATATACACTTTGATACCTACATATTTCTTCTTCTGTTAAGTCCTTTTTATTACAAATGATAGTCCCAAACATATTTGAAAAATTTCCCTTCTTTACAGTATTTAGCCTTTATGCATTTTATTTTTTTTGCTATGACTTGTCTATAGAATTTATGCTTTTTTCAGATTCTTTACAAAAAAAACAGAGAGATAAACTCTCTGTTCAAACCATTCTTCATTTATAACAGCTATCTTAATTCAGAACGC
>CAZSBV010000428.1:0-1431 GCA_964605105.1 uncultured Lachnospiraceae bacterium
AATACTGGAATGGGCATGTCATTGGACGAAGTGCAAATACTTCTTTGTCTTTTTCTTCATCACCTAAAACAAACATACCTTCTTTATAATGATCCCAATGACCGGAAATCTTATACAGATCAGATTTTGCCATAAGAGGAGTTTTGGTTCTTACATATCCTCTCTTTTCTTCTTCGTCTTCAATCCATCTCTGCATAGTCTGAATCATTTTGGCACCCTTCGGCATCAACAATGGAAGTCCCTGACCGATAACGTCAACTGTAGTAAAAAGTTCCATTTCACGACCTAATTTGTTATGGTCACGTTTCTTGATATCTTCCAGATGTTCCAGATAGGCAGCCAGTTCTTCTTTTTTATTAAAAGCGGTACCGTAGATTCTCTGTAACATAGTATTTTCAGATTTTCCTCTCCAATATGCACCTGAGGAAGAAATTAACTTAAATGCTTTGATATTTTTTGTACTCATCAAATGAGGTCCGGCACAAAGGTCTACAAATTCACCCTGCTTATAGAAAGAAATTTCAGCATCTTCCGGAAGGTCACGAATCAGTTCTACTTTGTATGGTTCCTGTCTTTCTTCCATGAATTTAATTGCCTCTTCTCTTGGAAGAGTAAATCTTTCCAGCTTATTTCCTTCTTTAATTACTTTTTTCATTTCCGCTTCCAGTTTATCTAAATCTTCTCTGGAAAATGGAGCATGTTCAAAATCATAGTAAAATCCTGTATCAATACTTGGTCCAATCGCCAGTTTTGCATCCGGGAATACTCTTTTTACTGCTTCTGCTAATACATGCGATGTAGTATGACGAAGTGTCTGAAGACCTTCCTTGTCATTTGCTGTTAAAATATTAAGCTGGCAGTCTGTATCAATAACTGTTCTTAAATCCACTACCTTTCCATCTACTTCTCCGGCACATGCAACTCTTGCAAGGCCTTCACTTAAATCTGCTGCCACGTCAAGAACGCTCATGGCAGATGCATACTCTTTTACAGAGCCGTCTTTTAATGTGATTTTCATGTTTTTCCTCTCCTTTTCTTTTTCATACATGCATAAGCAGACTCGAAATACTGCTTATGCGCGCAAAAATAAAACGCCCTCTTACACTCCATTCAAAAGTGTAAGGGACGTATGTTACGCGGTTCCACCCTTATTATTCTGAATCTTATACAAGTTCCTATTTTCTTCCTTCGACACTTCATTGAACCTGCTTCTGATTACAGAATCTCTCATTTTCGACGATAACGGAATCACCGGGCTGTATTAAAGCCACTCCGAGGTGGTTTTCAAATAATTCTAAGTCAAAACACTTCCAGCTCATGCCCGGTGCATGGTGTCTCTCTCTGGGACTCATCCTTATCCTACTGTCCTCTTCAACGTTTTCTCATGCCATTATATTATTCGATTTTTATTTTTTTGTAAAGTAGTTTTTT
>CAZSBV010000429.1:0-1405 GCA_964605105.1 uncultured Lachnospiraceae bacterium
TGTGCAATCGTTCAGCCGGTAATTGCTGAAATGTCTTCTTACTGGGATCCGGTTAAGAACTTTGGTCTTAATATCCTTAACGGTGAAATCACAGCAGACAATGCAAAAGAAAATCTTGATAAAACAATGGAACTTCTTAACAGCACAGGTCTGTAAGAAGCAGTTTGGTCGTAACACTTTGGCATAAAGCCGAAAGGTTACATTGGATTTTCTGGTTTCCTTGAAAAATTAAATAATGCTTGAAGAAGTTGGCGCCGGCCGGATATCTCCGGTCGGCGTCTTATATTAAATTTTACTAGATGTAAAAATAGAAAGGAGACGGTATTGTGTCCTCAATGAGAGAAACAACAAAACCCATTGCTGCTTACAATAACATTGGTTCCACTTCTTTGTTAAGTGCATTGAAGAACGGTGGTGTTATAGTTTGGCTTTCTTGTTTGATTATGGGGCTTGGCAACTTGGCAGCCGGACAGATCATAAAAGGTCTTCTCTTTTTGGCAATTGAAGTTGCATTTATCTATTATATGTACAATAGCGGTCTTTATTGGCTGTGGATGCTTCCTAGCTTAGGAGATACTCCGACACAGGAAGTATGGAGTGATGAACTGGGAATTTATACCTATGTTCAGGGGGATAATTCGCAACAGATTCTTTTATTTGCAGTTGCAACTCTGGCAATCATCGTTGCTTTTGCTGTAATTTGGCATGAATCTGTTCGTAGTGGTTACATGGGGCTTGCTGTAAAACGCAGCGGTAAGAAAGCTCCAAACTTTATGGTTGATTTAAAATCTTTACTGAATGAAAATATTCATAAACTTTTAATGACACCTCCATTTTTAATGATTTTTATTTTCACCATGATTCCTTTGGTATACATGATGTTAATGGCATTTACCAACTATTCCGCAGTAAATGATCATTTGATTCTTTTTGACTGGGTTGGGTTAAGTAACTTTAAAGCACTGTTTGACTCAGGTTCGGCCATTGGTAAACAGTTCGGAAGTGTATTGTTATGGACTTTGATTTGGGCATTCTTTGCAACCTTCCTGAACTTCTTCCTTGGAACCTTTATGGCAATTATTATCAACCGTAAAACTACAAGATTCAAATCTTTATGGAGAGGTATTTTGTCCCTGACAATTGCAGTTCCTCAGTTTGTATCTTTGATGATTATCCGTAATATGTTCAAGGACAATGGTGCAGTGAATACTTTATTCCAGTCTCTTGGTATTCTTGGTCAGGGTGAAGTATATCCATGGATGACAAATGCCACATGGGCAAGAGTTCTTTTGATTGTTGTAAACCTTTGGGTAGGTATTCCATACACCGTTATGCAGGTTACAGGTATTTTACAGAATATTCCGGAAGATCAGTACGAAGCGGCTCGTATCGACGGTGCAACCGT
>CAZSBV010000430.1:0-1403 GCA_964605105.1 uncultured Lachnospiraceae bacterium
AAAATGGAAATTATCTTTTAAAATTTAAAGATGATTGTACAGGAAAAGATGGAGTGTTCGATCCGGGTGAAAATGCCGTTGGATTGACAATTGACGGAGTAGGTGATGTTAACCTTCGCATGTCTATCTATTTCTTTGAAAAAATTAATGCAGCAGGCATTAAAACCCACTATGTAAGTGCAGATCTGGAACATACTACAATGGAAGTTTTACCTGCAAAAGTTTTTGGAAAGGGATTAGAAGTTATCTGCCGTCATAAAGCAGTAGGAAGCTTCATCCGTCGTTACGGTCAGTATATCGAAGCTGGTGCAGATCTTCCTGCATATGTAGAAACTACATTTAAAAACGACGAATTAGGCGATCCTCTTGTTACAAAAGATGCTTTGGCTGCTTTAGGTGTTATGACAGAAGAACAGTATGATTCCATGAAAGATATGACACAGAAAATTACACAGATTGTTGCAGACGATCTGAAAGAAAAAGGCATGGTATTATACGATATTAAATTTGAATATGGATATGATGCTGATGGAAATGTTATGTTAATTGACGAAATTGCTTCCGGCAATATGCGTGTTTATAAAGATGGTGAATATATTGATCCAATGAAGCTCTCTGAGCTGTTCTTTGCGTAATGGGCGGGTTTTTTGGAGTAGCCTCTAAAAGAGATTGTGTTTTAGACATTTTCTTTGGAGTAGACTACCATTCCCACCTGGGTACAAAGCGTGCGGGTATAATTATTCATGATGCGAAGGATGGGTTTCAGCGAGAGATTCATTCCATCGAAAATACGCCCTTTCGTACCAAATTTGAAAAGGATTTAGCTGATTTTCACGGGGTTACCGGAATTGGTTGTATCAGCGATACCGATCCTCAGCCGTTGTTAGTTCGTTCACATCTGGGCCTATATGCAATTACTACAGTAGGTATGATTAACAATGCAGATGAATTGATTGCGAAATATTTTTCTGACACGGGTCATCAGTTTATGGCTATGAGTTCGGGAAAAGTAAATTCCACAGAATTAGTGGCATCTTTAATTAATCAAAAAGAAGATTTGATTTCCGGTATTCAGTATGCACAGGATGAAATTGAAGGTTCTATGACGCTTCTGGTGCTGACGGATAAAGGTGAAGTTATTGCAGCCCGTGATAAAGTAGGACGTCTTCCGGTACTGATAGGAAAAAGTGAAGATGGTCATTGTGTATCCTTTGAATCTTTTGCATATCATAAACTGGGCTATGAAGATACTTATGAGTTGGGTCCCGGTGAAATTGTAAAACTGACAGCAGAGGAGATGGAAGTTCTTGTTCCGGCAGGAGAAGAAATGAAAATTTGTGCATTCCTTTGGACCTATTATGGTTATCCCAATTCCCGTTATGAGGGAAGGAATGTAGAAGTGA
>CAZSBV010000431.1:0-1397 GCA_964605105.1 uncultured Lachnospiraceae bacterium
AATTTTATATTCATGAAACCAAACGTACTGTTAAGGCAAAACAGCGTCCTATCGTAATCATTACATCCAATGCGGAAAAAGAACTTCCGGATGCATTCTTAAGACGTTGCATTTTCCATTATATTGATTTCCCGGATAAGAATCTTATGGAAGAAATCGTAAGAGTACATTTTCCGAATGTAGAGGATGAATTGTTAAAAAATGCTATGGATGTATTTTATGAAATACGTTCTTTCCGTGATATCAGAAAGAAACCAAGTACTTCCGAACTGATTGATTGGATCAATGCTTTGCAGATCGGCGGCATTCCGGTAGAAAAAATTAAGAAGGAACTTCCTTTTATCGGCGTCGTTGTAAAAAAAGATGAAGATATGGAAACGGCAAAACGTGGGAATTACTAATTAAAAAGGATGGACAATAATGTTTACCAACTTTTTCTATGCACTAAAAGAGGCTGGTCTAAAAGTAACATTGAGTGAATGGCTGACGTTGCAGGAAGCTCTGAGCAGGGGAATGTGTAATAGCAGTCTGACAGAATTTTACTATTTGGCCAGAATGATTTTGGTGAAAAGCGAAACAGATTTTGATAAATTTGATATGGTATTTGAGTCCTGTTTTAAATCGGCTGCCATGGAAACGGAAATCAGTAAAAATATGTTGAAGTGGCTGGATAAACCGGAAATGAATGATTTATTACAGGAAAGCGAAAAGCAGTGGCTCAATAAAGTAGAAGAACTGAAGATAGATAAAGATGATGTGGAAGAGAAGTTCAAACAACGTCTGAGAGATCAAGACAGTGAACATAATGGAGGAACCCATTGGATTGGTACGATGGGAAAAACCTCTTTCGGAAATACCGGTGGAAATATCGGTGGTGTCCGAGTTGGTGGAACCACAGGTTATCAGTCCGCATTTTCCGTAGTGGGTGCCAGAAAATACAGAGATTTCCGAGACGACAGGGTAATGGATAACCGCCAGTTTCAGCAGGCACTTAGAAGGCTTCGTCAGTTTTCCGCAAAACTGGATATTCCAAAGACAGAATTGGATCTGAACGGAACTATTGACAAGACCTGCAATCATGGGGGACTTCTTCATATTGTCATGGAGAAACCAAGAAAGAATTCCGTAAAGTTACTATTACTTATGGATTCCGGTGGAACCATGATTCCTTATACCACACTATTAAATGACTTGTTCCAATCCGTGACAAAGTCAAATCATTTTAAGGAAGTAAAGGTATATTTCTTCCATAACTGCATTTACAGTCATTTATATAAAACACCGGAATGTGATAACGGAGACTGGATTGAAACAGAATGGTTATTCCGGAATTTAGACAGTGATTATAAAGTAATCATTGTAGGGGATGCGGCTATGGCACCGGAAGAATTGTATTC
>CAZSBV010000432.1:0-1392 GCA_964605105.1 uncultured Lachnospiraceae bacterium
ATGATTTCTTCTGTATGAGTTGCCAATAACTGTCTATGAAGCTTTAATAACGGCTCACATTCTACACAGTTCAAAATTACTGTATCAGCCTTGTCTGTCATTTTAGCATATGCTGGGAAACCGGCACCGCCGGCACCTACTATACCATTCTCTCTTGCAATACTTTTCAGTTCATCGATCCGCATATCTATTTGCTCCAATCCTGTCCTTCATCAATAATGCCTACAATTGCTGCATCAACCGGTGCAGCTGCCATATCGCATCCTATTCTAGCTGCGCTACCTTGTGCTACCAATACATATTCACCGATACCGGCACCAATGATATCTATTGCAACCAGACGAGTACCGGTTCCTCTATAACTCTCCACCGGCTCAACAATCATAAATTTGTTGCCTACTAATTTTTCACTTTTTCTCGTAGAAAATAAGCTTCCCACAACTTTTCCAATAATCATATCTTACGGCTCCCCTATATCTATAATCGAAAGTTGCTTGCTTCGTGCTATGCACGAAGCAAGCTTTAATCCTTCTTATAGCATGATTGCTGCTAATTCGTCTTGTTTAACCTGACAAGCATTCGCTTCGTCAGTATCAATATGCATTTCTGTTGTGAAAGATTCATCTACACGAATCTTTACGTTATCTAATAAGGCACCTCTTTCATTTCCCATACGAACGGTAACGAAATCATTATCCTTTAATCCAGCTGCTTTCGCATCTTCAGGACATAAATGAATATGTCTTGCAGCTACGATACAACCTTCTTCCAGATAGATTGCACCTTTTGGTCCTACCAATGCGATAGGTGCGGAACCCGCTGTATCACCAGACTGTCTTGTAGGTGCTTTCACGCCTAACGTACGCGCATCTGTTGCAGAAATCTCAACCTGAGATTTGCTTCTAACAGGTCCTAAAATTCGAACATTTTCAATCGCACGAAGTTTTAATCCAACGATTGTACACTGTTCATTAGATGCGAACTGACCACCCATAAGTTCTTTTTTCTTAGTAAGCTGGTATCCTTTACCAAATAATTTTTCAACATCTTCCTGGGTCAAATGAATGTGTCTTGCAGATATTCCAACGGGTACCTTGAATTCCGGCTTATTTGCCTTGGTACTTTCCATTGCCTGTAATACCATTCTGGTAATTTCTTCTACATTTCCATAAGTACTCAAGATTCACACCATCCCTCTATAATAGTTGTTTTACGTTAACTATTTTACTTTTGGTAAAATGCTTTCTACATCACCGTGTGGTCTTGGGATTACATGTGTAGCGATAACTTCGCCTAAAGAACGAGCACTGTTTTCTCCAGCTTCTACAGAAGATTTAACAGCTCCTACGTCTCCACGTACCATAACTGTTACTAAACCGGAACCGATTTTTT
>CAZSBV010000433.1:0-1389 GCA_964605105.1 uncultured Lachnospiraceae bacterium
TTTACGCCAAACTTTGGAATTGCTTTTTCATTTGTTTTCATAACGTAATTCTCCTTTTATAGATATTTTATGTTTGATAGCAGATTTTTCACACATATTACTCTGCCATCTCATCATATTTCTACTATACTACGCCAGAATCACATTTTTAATTGTTATTGTATGACAAAATATTGCAAATCTCGTATTTTCCCAGTACAATATAATAGATTAAATATTTAAGGGAGAACAAATTTGTGAGAATTTCTGATTTAAAGGAATTATTTGAATATATCAAACAAGCCGGCATCCATGATGACCCATATAGTCTGACACAACAGGAGTTAGAATACCTTGCCAAAGATCCGGATGCCCGCAAAAAAATGCTTTCCGTCTCTCATCAGAAAAACCGTAACTTTTATCAAGAGCAGGAAATGAACTCTCCCTATGTAAATACGCATCGAGATATAAGTTTTGAACCTGAGAGTGTACAGTTACACAGTCACGCCTTCTATGAGATTATTTTCTGCGAATGCGGTAATATTCAGTACCTGATTGCCGACAAACGTTATCGCATCCATGCCGGAGATGTGATTTTGGTGCCACCGGGTATCAGTCATCGACCACTTTTTTATGATGAAATGAGTGAACCTTACTCCCGTATTGTTCTATGGATAAGTGCTGATTTTTTACAAGCCATAACTACTCACTGTCCCCAGGAATTGCTTCAGCGAATTCGTTCCCAAGAACACTTTCTGCTCCGTACAGAGGGAACCCCTTACAAATATTTGGAATCACTTTTCAAACGCGGTATTCAAGAAGTAAATGAAATGGCTCCACTTTGGGAAATATCACTTTATAGCAACACTTCTATGCTACTAGTCCACTTATGCCGGGCAATGATTGTTACCGACAGCATACTTCCCAGTGAAAAGCGCGAGGACATCGATAGGATCATCACCTACATTGAGAATCACTATGCCTCTAAAATCACATTAGAAGATACCGCAAAAGAATTCCATATCAGTACCAGTACACTGGGTAAATTGTTTTATCATAAGCTTGGCATCAGCTTCTATCACTTCGTGACACAACGTCGCCTAATCAATGCGAAGCTGAAAATAGAAGAAGGCAACTCTATGGAAGAAGTTGCCCTCACTTGTGGTTTTTGCGATTACTCTGCTTTTTATCGCGCCTTTAAAAAAGAATACGGAATCTCTCCCAGAGAGTACAAAAAGCTGGTTTCACGAAATATTGAGTTGTAAGTTGTGAAAAACTAATCGAAAAGTCTCCTCACAGGTCAACTGCAGGAGACTTTCACTACTCAATTTTTTATGGTAACAAAACTTAACTTTTGCATTCTAAAATGCGGTAATCGAATTGCAATTTGCAACAGTTATGATACAAATA
>CAZSBV010000434.1:0-1382 GCA_964605105.1 uncultured Lachnospiraceae bacterium
GTTTTACTAAACGTTCATTCTGCCATTCACGAATCTGCTCTCTTGAGGCACATTCTATTTCCGGCTGATAATAGTGTTCCATATTAAAATACTTCCTTTCCTACAATTTCACGATTTCTTTTTCACTGTTTTTACACTATACCATGTTAAAGCACAAAAGTAAACAGTAAATTGCAACTTAATCCAAATACTGTTTTCATGCAGCCTCTATTCCAAAGAAAAAGCAGTGCGATTTTTACGTCACACTGCTTTTAATAAACATTTCTTTAGATATTTAATAATTCACTATATACTTTTAATGCTCCGTCTGTATCATGTGCAAGAACTTTCTTAGCTAATACTTTACCAAGCTGTACACCTTCCTGATCGAAGCTGTTGATGTTCCATACAAATCCCTGGAACATTACTTTGTTTTCAAAGTGAGCTAAAAGAGCTCCCATAGTCTTAGGATTCAACTGATCACCAACGATGATACTGGATGGACGTTCACCTGCAAAATATTTGTTGCGGTCATCATCTTCTTTACCACAAGCAAATGCTACGATCTGAGCAACTACGTTAGCACAAAGTTTCTGCTGGCTGGTACTTCCTTCAATGACTACATCCTGTCCCATCTGGCTGTTCTTAAATCCAACGAACTGAAGAGGTACAATGTTTGTTCCCTGATGTAATAACTGATAGAAAGAATGCTGTCCGTTTGTTCCAGGTTCACCAAAGATGATTGGTCCTGTTACATAATCAATAGGTTCCCCAAAACGGTTTACAGATTTACCATTGGATTCCATATCTAACTGCTGTAAGTGCGCAGGGAAACGGCTAAGTGCCTGTGAATATGGAAGAACGGCTGTATTCTGATATCCTAAAACGTTACGTTCATAAACACCGATTAATGCGTCAAGCATAGCAGGGTTTGCAAGAATGTCTTTGTTCTGAGCTGTCTTGTCTGCTGCTGCTGCACCATCTAAGAACTGTGCGAACACTTCCGGTCCAAATGCCAGAGATAATACTGCTCCACCTACTGCGGAAGAAGAAGAGAAACGTCCGCCGATATAGTCATCCATGAAGAATGCATCTAAGTAATCTGCACTCTTAGCTAATGGAGAAGTTTCACTGGTAACTGCTACCATATGTTTGGAAGGATCTAATCCTGCATTCTTTAATGCATCTTTCACGAAGGATTCATTTGTTAATGTTTCTAATGTTGTACCGGATTTGGAAACAAGTACAAATAAAGAATGTGCAACATCAATAGTTGCTAAAACGCCTGCTGCATCATCAGGGTCTACGTTACTGATGAATTTAGCTTCCATTTTTAATGTATTGTTCACTTTTGCCCAGTTTTCAAGAGCAAGGTAAATAGCACGAGGACCAAGGTCACTTCC
>CAZSBV010000435.1:0-1381 GCA_964605105.1 uncultured Lachnospiraceae bacterium
CTTGCAAAAGCACCTGTAAAAAGAGCAGAAACAAAGATTTATCCAAACGATCCATGTCCATGTGGAAGCGGCAAGAAGTACAAACAGTGCTGCGGCAGAAAGAAATAACAGGATAAGTGCAAGTAAGGAAATACTTTATCTTCAGAAAGAATTTTCAAAAGTACAAAAATGTAGCTAACAAAGAATGTGTTATTTTGCACATTCTTTTGTAGCATAATAATGTAAATAAAAAAGAAAGTGTGGTGAGTGCAGGTGGTTGAATTAGACCAGATGAAGTCTGAACTTCAGTCTTACAAAACGCCATTAGCGGAAGTGAGGGATTCACTTTGACTTAAGTTCTAAGTCAAAGAAAATGGAAGAATTGGAAAGAGAGATGGAAGCCCCTTTATTTTGGGATGATCCGGCTGTTTCCAATCAAAAGATGAAAGAATTTAAGAGTTTAAAAGATACCGTAGAAACCTGCAACAAATTATTACAGCAGTATGAAGATATCGAAACTTTAATTGAAATGGGATACGAGGAAGAAGATGCCGAGATGGTATCTGAAATAAGAAGTGAACTGGATAGTTTTATTTCTGTTTTGGAAGATATCCGGATCGGAACCCTTCTTTCCGGAGAGTTTGATAAGGACAATGCAATCCTGAAACTCAATGCAGGAGCCGGCGGAACCGAATCCTGTGACTGGGCAAGCATGTTATATCGTATGTATACCCGTTGGGCAGAGAAAAAAGGATTTTCGGTAGAGGTCTTGGATTATTTGGACGGAGATGAAGCAGGAATCAAATCCGTAACTTTCCAGGTAAACGGCGAAAATGCTTATGGCTATTTGAAATCCGAAAAAGGAGTACACCGTTTAGTACGTATCTCGCCATTTAACGCACAGGGAAAACGTCAGACTTCATTTGTATCCTTAGATGTTATGCCGGATATTGAAGAAGATTTAGAAGTAGAAGTAGATGAAAAAGACCTTCGTATTGATACCTATCGAAGTAGTGGTGCCGGTGGTCAGCACATCAACAAAACTTCTTCTGCCATCCGAATTACCCATCTTCCTACAGGAATTGTGGTACAATGTCAGAACGAACGAAGCCAGCATATGAATAAAGATAAAGCGATGCAGATGTTAAAATCCAAGCTTTATATGTTAAAGCAGGAAGCAAATGCAGAAAAATTATCGGATATTCGAGGCGAAGTAACGGAAATTGGATGGGGCAACCAGATTCGTTCTTATGTATTCCAGCCATATACTATGGTGAAGGACCACAGAACCAATGTGGAAAGCGGAAATGTAGATGCGGTCATGGATGGAAGTATTGATACATTTATTAACGGCTATTTGAAATGGATTAACCTAAAACCAACTTCAGAAAATTAGAGAATA
>CAZSBV010000436.1:0-1379 GCA_964605105.1 uncultured Lachnospiraceae bacterium
AATTATTCAGCGATATCAGCATACATTAAGTGCCAGTATCCGTAAGCAGAATGCCAGGTTCCTGTAACTTTTTCGCTCTGTAACCAGAAGTCATTGTAGTAAGCAACTGGGATACAAGCTGCTTCATCCATTAAGATGTCTTCTGCTGTATGAAGTGCTTCGAAACGAGCTGCTTCATCAGTAGTTGTTCTGGATAATTCGATAGCTGCATCGAATTCAGCGTTGTTGTATTTACCATCGTTGTTACCGTTTGTGCTGTAAAGTAATTCTAACATGTTAGAAGGATCAGAGTAGTCTCCTACCCAACCGTTTCTAGCTGCCATGTATTCACCGTTACGTCTCATTGGAGTGAAGGAAGCCCATTCAACTACTTCTACAGTAACATCAATACCAAGTTCAGCCCAAGCCTGCTGTAAGTATTCAGCAACTGCTTTGTGGTAACCGGAATCGTTTGTAGAATATGTGATTGCTGGTAAACCTTCTCCGTTAGGGAAACCTGCTTCTGTAAGAAGTCTCTTAGCTTCTTCTAAGTTAGCTTCGTAATCAGAAGAGATGTATGTTGTTCCACCGTTAGCATTGTCCATGAACTGTGTTCCAGCTGCATCCATCCAACCTGGACCCATGAAGTTGTATGCTGGAGAGTATGTTCCCTGCATGATTGTGTTAGCAACATATTCACGGTCGATTGCAAGGCTTAATGCTTTACGAACATTAGCGTTGTCAAATGGAGCTTTTGCTGTATTTAAACTTACGTAGTAAGTACCAATGATTGGTTCAACGTGGAATTCAGAGTTTCCTTCGAAAGATGGAATTTCTTCTGTAGGAACGTCTTTGATCAATAATACTTCACCTGTCTGGTATGCACTGTATGCAGCATTAGAATCTTCCATTAAGTTGAATTTGATTTTGTCTAATTTGATTGCATCTGCGTTCCAGTAGTATGGGTTTTTGCTCATCATAATGTGAGATCCTGGTACCCATTCTGTAACATAGAAAGAACCGTTAGAAACATAAGTTTCAGGAGATACTGCCCATGCATCACCATTTGCTTCAACTGTTGCCTGCTGTACAGGAGATAATGTAGCAAATGCAGCTAAAGATCCAAAGTATGGACATGGATTAGCTAATGTTACTACTAATGTTAAATCATCTGTTGCTACAACGTTTAATGCGTCTACGTTACCAGCTGCTGCTTCTGCATAACCATCAACCATACCAAGTACAGTTTCAGCATATGGAGCTGCTGTCATAGGATCACATACACGTTTCCAGCTGTATACGAAATCGTTAGCTGTTAAATCTGTACCATCAGACCATTTTAAACCTTCTCTTAAGTGGAAAGTCCATGTTAAACCATCTTCAGATGTTTCCCATGTTTC
>CAZSBV010000437.1:0-1373 GCA_964605105.1 uncultured Lachnospiraceae bacterium
ACTCTTTCTAATGATTTTTCACTGGAATTACATAAATTATCCATTACTACTACATTATATCCCGCATTCTGTAATTCTACTACGGTATGACTTCCAATATAACCTGCTCCGCCTGTTACTAAAATTGCCATAATGACCTCCTAATCAATGTTTGCTTACCAAAGTTTCTTAGGATATAAACCTTCCTCTTTCAATTCCGCAATAGATGCTTTTACAAAAGGTTTATCTTCCTGATAAGTTACTCCAAACCATTTATCCCGGGAAGATAATACTTCTACAGTTGCCTGTCCTGCTTTTAATAATTTATCAACTTCTGTAGGAATCAGACATTCTGCCTTTAACGGATTCTTTGCCACATCTTCTTTAAAGAATCTCTCTAAAGCGCCATCGAACAATTCAAACACGCTTGGATAGAACGCCCACATATTCATGGATACCAGACTATCTACAGAAACCTCTGTATAGGTTGCCCCATCATCTTCTGAGAAAGCCGCACCGGTTTCTGTTTTAATAATCTTAGTACGTTCTACGATATCTTCCAAAAATCCCTGTTCATTTGTTACACAAATCCCTCGTGCAACAGAACCTTTATCTGTCAGAGTATTTTTTAATTCATAACCAACCATGGCATATGGCGGTACTTCACCGTCTTCATGCCCTGTCAAATATTCATACAAAGTAGTATATGCACTTCTTCCATAATAGTCATCTGCATTAATAACTGCAAAAGGCTCGTTTACCACACCTTTACAACACTGTAATGCATGCGTTGTTCCCCACGGTTTTACACGTTCAGGATCCATAACAAACCCTTCCGGAACATCTTTAATATCCTGGAATACATACTCTACTTCCATGTGTTTGCTGATAGGATCACCTACAAGACTTCTGAAGTCAGCTTCATTTTCCTTTTTAATAATAAATACCACTTTGCCAAAACCGGCTTTCAAAGCATCATAAATGGAAAAGTCTATGATTTTGTGACCTTCGTCATCAATCGGATCAATCTGTTTCAATCCACCATATCTGCTTCCCATACCTGCTGCTAAAATTACCAATGTTGGTTTCTTCATTTCTCATCCTCCTAATTGTAAATGCAATTCACTTTTGTCTTCAACCTTATTTTGTTGTAAAGACATGTCAAAATGTTAATTGTTCGTCCCCTCGCCTGCCGTTTATCCGGACATTCGTTTTTTATTCCTTTTACAGCAGACTTTCTTGTATACATATATGTAGTATACTATTTTTTCTTCCATTTTCCAACCTTTCCTGCAAATTCTTCCTTATAAAATAACTTTTCTAGACATTATCAGATTCCTATGATAGAATGGAAGAAATTTTTGTTCTAAAAAAAATACAATTTTTTTAAAAAG
>CAZSBV010000438.1:0-1369 GCA_964605105.1 uncultured Lachnospiraceae bacterium
TTTAGGACATGTTGATTTCTTCAATGAATTACCGGAATACGATACAGCAATGTATGTTCACAAAAAGATGAAAACAAATGAAGAATCATCTTTGGAAGTATTAAAAGAATTATTACCTATTTTTGAAGCTTTGGATGACTACAGCAACGATAGTTTATATAACACATTGTTAGATTATGTTGCGAAAAAAGGATGCAAGAACGGATATGCTATGTGGCCGGTTAGAACTGCAGTAAGTGGTAAACAGATGACACCTGCAGGAGCAACTGAAATTATGGAAGTTTTAGGAAAAGAAGAATCCTTGAACAGAATCCGTAAAGGAATCGAAAAACTGGAAAATGCAGTCTCCAAGTAATTCGCAGGTTAAAGCAATCAAACACGGAAAAGGGGCTATGCTGGTATTAGCTGGCCCCGGTTCCGGAAAGACCTTTGTGATGATACAAAGAGTCCTGAATCTAATCCATGAAAAACAAATCCGACCGGACAACATATTGGTCATATCCTTTTCCAAGGCATCCACATTAGAATTAAAACAAAGATATCAAAGAGAATCCAAAACAAGAAACAGGTTAACAGTAGATTTAACAGATGAATCTAAAGAGCAATACAAATCAAGAGAACAGGTCAATTTTGCCACGTTCCATGCATGTTTTTTTCACATTTTAAAAGAAACCTATCATTATACTTCACAAGATATTATTACCGAAAAACAGAAGAGAGAGATTTTAAGGACGATATTACTTGATCCCATCTATGGAGATAAGGATATTGAAGGAAAACAAGAGTGCCAAAAACAATTTAATCAGAGTGAACCACGAGAAATAACAAAGAAACAGAAAGAAAATAATCAGATAGAACTTAAAAATATAACAGAAAAGGTAGAAGATTATCTTCAAAAGATTTCTTATTACAAAAACAAAGGAACTAAAGAATTAGAAGAAAAAGAATCAAAACAGTTCCGGCAGATTTTTTATACCTATAATCGGGAAATGCATCAACAACGTAAACTGGATTTTGAGGATATGGGATTATTGTGTCTGCAATTATTTCAAAACAAACCTAACATTTTGGAAAAGTGGCAGGAGAAATTCCAATATATATTGATTGATGAATTTCAGGATATCAATATGATCCAGTTTCGTATTATTCAATTATTGGTAAAAGAACATCAGAATTTATTTGTAGTGGGAGATGATGATCAGTCTATATATGGTTTTAGAGGATCTAATCCACAGATTATGTTGGATTTTGAGAAGTACTATCCGAATGCGGAAAAGGTGTTGTTAGAAACGAATTACAGGTGCAGTGGGCAAATTGTAAAAGAGTCTCTGAGGGTGATTGAACAGAATAAAGTGCGATTTCAAAAGGA
>CAZSBV010000439.1:0-1358 GCA_964605105.1 uncultured Lachnospiraceae bacterium
AATTTTTTTGTAAAGAAGATATTGGAGTGTTTGGTAATGGGAAAACAGTTTAATGTAGAAGGAGTTTGCTTTGCTAAAGAACATTATATGGTAAATTTAGATAGCCGTATCATGGAAATCAGAAAACTGATAGCGGATGGAAAGTATTTTACAATTAATAAAGCAAGACAATATGGTAAGACAACTACTCTTTCTATGTTAAAAGAGAGTCTGGATGATGAATATGCTGTTTTTTCCATTAGTTTTGAAGGTATCGGAGACAAAGCTTATCAGGATGAAAATAATTTTTGTCGTCTTTTTTGTGGGTTGTTATATGATGCAATTTATTATAAAGAAGTGACAGGATTATCGGAAGAAATAGAAGCAGTATGTAAACAGATGAGTGAAAGCGGGAATCAGACTGTAGATTTTCGAGAAGTGTCTAATTTTATAACAAGAATGTGTCAGGAGACGGAGAAGCCTGTTATTTTAATTATTGATGAGGTTGATCAGGCCAGTGACCAGAAAATATTTTTAGATTTTTTAGGTATGCTCAGAGCTAAATATTTAAAGAGGAATAGCAGATCTACGTTTACTTCCGTGATTTTGGCCAGTGTGTACGATATTAAAAATCTAAAGCAGAAGATTAGAACTGAGGACAAACATCAGTATAATAGCCCGTGGAATATTGCAGCGGATTTTAATATAGATATGAGTTTTTCCAAAGAAGATATTATAAGTATGCTTTCAGAATATGAGGAAGATTATCAATGGGGAATTGATTTGAGTGTGGCTGCGGACTTGATTTATGATTTTACATCGGGCTATCCATATTTAGTATCTCGAGTTTGTAAGATTATAGATGAAAGATTGATCCAGAATGATAAATGGGATGCGAAACAGGCATGGACTAGAGATGGAATCTTAGAAGCTGTTAAAATTCTTGTAAAGGAATCAAGTACCTTATTTGATGATATAAGAAAAAAATTGGATGATTTTCCCTCTTTGCGTAATATATTGGAGGAAATACTTTTTAAAGGAAGCCAGATGCCATATAACCAGTATAATCAGGTGATGGATATTGGTATTATGTTTGGATTTTTGAGAGAAGAAAATCATGTTGTGGCAATCGCCAATCGGATTTTTGAGATATTTTTCTACAATCTATTTATTTCAGAACAGGCATTACAAAGTGCTATTTATCAAAAAGGTGATGAAGATAAAAAGAAGTTCCTGAAAAACGGCAAATTGGATATGGATTTGGTTTTGGAGAAGTTCGTGGAACATTTTACAGAGATTTATGGTGATGATAACTCTAAATTTGTAGAGGAAAATGGACGACGTTTATTCTTGTTATATCTAAAACCGATTATAAATGG
>CAZSBV010000440.1:0-1357 GCA_964605105.1 uncultured Lachnospiraceae bacterium
GTTCAGAAGAAATAGGATTTGTCAGGGAATATATCAGACAATGCATTTGTTCAGAGTCAGCATTATTGCGAAAGCTTGGTCTGAAATTATTGAGAAAAGCAGAATGTTATGATAGTCATGAAAAAATAAACTTGCTGTTAAATAATTTTTCACTATACACATTTGGAGAAAAGGAACAGATTTTTAATTTGGCGGCCAGCATTTTTGATGATTTGTCAGAAGAAGAACAAAGCAGACTGTTAAATAAAATCAGGGAAGGAAGACAGGAAGGTGAAACCAAAAGTATTGCCTATGGAAAATATAATTGGGGCGTGTGGCTGAAACAGAAATGTAAACCTAATGAGCAGGTGGAAAAGCTGATTGCAGAAATAAAAGAAGAATATTCCTATTTTGAACCAAGAAACCGACCTGAATTAGATATGGATCTTGAGCCGGCTATCTGGGTTGGAAATGAAAGTCCAAAGACCCAGGATGAAATTTTTTATATGGAAATGACAGAATTAATAGAGCTGTTAAAAAATTATAAAGGAAGTGAATGGAGAGGACCTAGTAGAAATGGGTTGTTGATTAATTTTTCTAATTGTGTGAAAAGAGATTTTCCTTGGTCTGAAAAAGTATTACTTGCTTTACTGGAAGAGTTTCATGGCAAGGTAGATGTATGGAATTATTTTTTCAGTGGATTGGATAAATCGGAATTTACAACGGAGGAATATATTCAATTATTGATTCTGATGAAAAAAGAATGGCTGGTTCTTGAACAAGGTAGGAATATCAGTAATATTTTAGAAAAATGTATTAAGCAAAAGGAAACGAAAGATAATTACAAAAAATATCGGGAACAGTTGCATGAAATTTCTGTATATATATGGAATAGCCGAAAAATGGAAGAAGGATATGAAACTCTGGATTTGATGAACAGATGTATAAACTGTACCACCGGATTGATAACTTCCTGTTGGATTAAGATGTTATTTTATGAAAAAGGAAAAACAATTCCCCAGAGATATAAAGATTATTTTAAAGAAGCCCTTAGTGAAAATAATCCGGAACGAAATCAGAGTATTTGCTTACTGGCGGGACAAATCGCCTATTTGTTTCCTAGAAATAAAACATGGTGCAGAGCCAATCTTTTGCCATTTTTTACAAGTTAATTTTGTATTTGCTGAATAAGGATGCGGTGGAATATTACGATGTACGTAATATCAGGAGGATTCTTGATGATATGGGAAATCTGAGTGAAGAGAGCAGAAGGAAGGTAAGGGAAGTGTTTCTGGCGAAGGGGTATGAGGGGTAAAGTTCTTAGAGAAGTATTTACAGTTGAAAGAGTTTACTTTTAAGGATACAATTATTGGTAAGA
>CAZSBV010000441.1:0-1351 GCA_964605105.1 uncultured Lachnospiraceae bacterium
ATTCTTTGTCTACATGGATCATCATAAGACCAACTTCTTCTTTGGTCACTTCTCTTGGATCTACAATACCGCTGATTTCTCCACCACAAAGAACCATAAGTCTGTCGGAAAGTCCCATCAATACGTCTAAGTCTTCGCCGATGAAAATAACCGCTACCCCTTTTTTCTTCTGTTCATTTAACAAATCATAAATACGGTAAGAAGAATTGATGTCAAGACCACGAACCGGGTAAGCTACGATCAAAACTTTCGGTGCACATGCGATTTCTCTTCCCAGCAGAACTTTCTGTACATTACCACCGGAAAGACGACCTACCGGAGTATCTACTCCAGGAGTTGCTATTTCCAGTTCTTCGATCATTCTTTCTGCCTGTGCCTTCGGAGTCTTACGATCTACAAAAGGCCCCTTATTATCACGATAGCTACGAAGCATTACATTATCTGTCATATCCATTCCGGCTACCAATCCCATTCCAAGACGGTCTTCCGGAACGAATGCCATGGAAATACCTTTTTTGGAAATCTCATCCGGACTTAATCCCAGAATACGTTCCTTGATCGGCTCCCCATTATAATTTGCAGTATAAAGTACAGAACCACCAATGGCCTGCTGAATTCCTGCCAATACTTCACACAACTCTTTCTGACCGCTGCCGGCAATTCCGGCAACTCCCAGAATTTCTCCACTGTATGCTTTAAATGACACGTCCTTTAAAGCTTTTACACCATCACCATTCAAACAGGTAAGTCCAATTACCTGAAGGCGTTCTTCTCTGTTTTCCACTGCAGGACGGTTAATTTCCAGACTGATAGGACGTCCCACCATTTTTTCAGTCAATTCTGACTGTGTAGTCTTATCGGTATCTACCACACCGATATATTCTCCTTTACGAAGAATGGCAACACGGTCTGAAATAGCCATAACTTCATTTAATTTATGGGTAATAATGATAATAGATTTTCCATCTGCTTTCATGTTACGAAGGACACCGAACAACTTTTCTGTTTCCTGAGGTGTTAAAACCGCAGTTGGCTCGTCCAGAATCAGAATATCAGCTCCACGATACAATACTTTGATGATCTCTACTGTCTGTTTTTCAGATACAGACATATTATATATTTTTTTTGTAGGATCCAGTTCAAAGCCGTATTTAGAAGCAAGCTCAGAAACTTTC
This sequence comes from uncultured Lachnospiraceae bacterium, assembly GCA_964605105.1. Taxonomy (GTDB): domain Bacteria; phylum Bacillota; class Clostridia; order Lachnospirales; family Lachnospiraceae; genus SFDP01. Next base: position 1,176 of record CAZSBV010000441.1, read on the forward strand.
TGATTTACCTGCTTACGGTTAACTGTCATTTTTCCTTCAAGTCCCAAAACAATATTTTCTGCGGCTGTCAGTACATCTACCAATTTAAAGTGCTGGTGGATCATACCGATTCCAAGATCGAAAGCATCTTTTGGAGAACGGATAGTAACCTGCTTTCCATGAACGTAAATATCACC
>CAZSBV010000442.1:0-1350 GCA_964605105.1 uncultured Lachnospiraceae bacterium
TTGGTCTGGAAGATGAAAATGTAATTTATTTTAAAGCATATTCGTATGCAGAAACAGAAGACGGAGAAAGGTTGGATACGCGAACGGATAGAGTTTTTGAGAAAAAAGAAACGGACGGAAGTATTTTTTTAAAGTATCAAAACTCAAATAACCTTTTTCTGTCAATTTATTTAGAATTTTGTTCCAAGGGTATTCCAAGAATACGATGTAGCATTGGAAGCGAACAGAGAATAATTGCAGTTAAAAAAATGATTCCCATGGTTATTTCATCCACGGGAAATGAGTTTGGGAAAAAGACAGCTGGATTCTGGAGTGGGTTATGGAAAAAAATGCTGCTGGTTCCCTATGATAATACCATGTGGCTTCGCTATGAGATGCAGCCTTTGAGAGCCGGAAGAAAAAGCTATGAGTATACGATACTTACGAATCCTGAAAAACAGCAATCTATGTTGATAGGGGCTTTGGATTTTGATCTATGGAAAAATGGAATGGTTTGCTCTGCTTCGGATGCAGATACATTAGAGGTGATTAGCGGACTGTCGGACGAAGGAACACACGATTCGTTACCTCATGGTATAGTTAGGGGATACGAGGTGTTTTCTTCAGAATTTCTTGTGTTACCGGGAGAGGATTACAGAAAGTTGTTAGAGGTATACGGAGACCTTTTATCAAAAAAACATAAAAGGTTAGAATGGAAGGAAGGTGTACCTTTTGGATATAACAGTTGGGCAGGTCTGGCATTTCGATTAAATGAGGAAAATTATGAAAAAACCGGAAAATTTGTGGATGAGGAACTGGCTCCCAATGGATATGAAAATCAGGGAGTAAGTTATATGAATCTTGATGCAGGCTGGAATTCTATTCAGGAGAGTAAACTTATCTCGTTGGTAGAGTTAATGCATCATAGAGGACAAAAGACAGGAATTTATGATGTACCATTTGCTTATTTCGGAACAGATGTAAAAGAAGAGATACCGGGGATTTTGGGACATCGTATTGAGGAAATATTATTAAAGGATAGCAATGGTAATTTACTTCCCCGGGTAGACGGAGCACTTCCGTATGATGTGACACATCCTTTGTGGAAAGAGATGACTAAGAGCAAGTATGAAAAATTTGTTGAATGGGGTTTTGATTATATTAAATTGGATTTTCTGACACATGGAGGTATGGAAGGGGCCCACTATGATGAGCAGACATATACCGGAAGACAGGCAATTAATCATGGGTATCGTTATTTAAATGAATTATTAGATCCAAAACAAATTAATAAAAATATTTTTCTGAGTTTGTCAATTGCTCCGATTTTTCCGGGAGGATACGGACACAGCCGAAGGATATCCTGTGATG
>CAZSBV010000443.1:0-1343 GCA_964605105.1 uncultured Lachnospiraceae bacterium
TTCTTATGGAGGAGGAATCGGTTATGAAAAAGAGGAAAATAGCTTTAGTACTTGGAATGTGTTTTGTGACAGCAGCTTTACAGATTGGCTGTGGAGGTGCTTCGTATGATACGGCAGTTACAGAAGAGGCTGCGGCAGCAGTACCTAGGGAAGAGATTTATTACGAAGACAATGCCATGGGAATGGTCACTTCCGGCAGTAGTGTTGAAATGAAGGAAATGGAAACTGCGGACGAAGCTATGGAAGAAGAAATGACAGCAGAGTCCGGGCAGGAACAGGCAGAAGAAGTTCGTACAGAACGTAAATTAATCAGGACGGTTGACTTAAATCTGGAAACAGAGAATTACGATGCTCTGATGGAAGGATTGGAGCAGGAAATCAACAGTTTAGGTGGTTATATCGAATATAAGGACGCCTACCATGGAAATTATTACAGCAGTCGCAAGCGGAATGCCAATATTACAGCCAGAATTCCGGCTGACAAATTGGATGAGTTTACCGGAAAAGTAGCAGAAATTGGAAATATTACTTATGAAAGTGAATCTGTAGAAGATGTAACTTTACAATATGTGGATTTATCCAGTCATAAGAAAATGCTTCTGACCGAACAGGAACGCTTGATGGAGCTTCTGGAAAATGCAGATACCATGGAAGATATCATTACTTTAGAAAGTCGTCTATCTGAAGTAAGATATCAGATTGAAAGTATGGAATCCCAGCTTCGCACTTTCGATAATCAGGTAGATTACAGTACCGTACATATTTATATCGAAGAAGTGGAACGCTATACACCACAGCCGGAAAAGAGTACCTGGGAAAGAATCAAATCCGGATTTGGTGAAAATGTATACCGAGTAACTAATGGAATCAAGAACTTTGCTATTGAATTTGTCGTTGCGATTCCAATCTTATTGGTATGGGCAGTAGTAATTACTGTTGGTGTGATTCTGGTAAGAGTTGTTTTAAAGAGAAAAAATAAGAAAGATGTAGAGAAGCTTGCAAAGAAGCAGGGGCTATTTCAAAAGAAAGATGTGGAAAAACAAGTAACAGAGGAATCTTATAAGCAGTAGAAGAACGGAGACTTAAACTCTTGCTAAAATAAATTGAAAATGATATAAAGAAATAGACAATTACCTTTTGGTGATTGTCTATTTTATAAGTAAAAGATATGGTAGAAGTTTGATTTTATGTAACATGAAATTTCAAATCATGTCAGAGACAACATAGAAAAATATGTATTAAAAATTCAGGAGGAAGAATGGAAACAAATAACGCACAATATAAATCAGGTTTTGTAAGTCTCATTGGACGTCCAAATGTAGGCAAATCAACTTTAATGAACA
>CAZSBV010000444.1:0-1342 GCA_964605105.1 uncultured Lachnospiraceae bacterium
CAGTGCCTGTATCGGGATGTGGAAACCGGCAAAGTATATCCGTCAGACGTGATTATGGAAATTGGCTTACCAATTGAGGCAGCAATGGAAGAATATGCTTCTTATAAATGGCATCTGGAAAAAGTGAAATAAGTAACCTCTTTTACAACACCGCAAAAATTTAGCCTCAACGACTATTTTTGCGGTGTTCGTTAATTATTGGTAAGTAAAAAATAAATACAGAAAAAGAAAGGGAAAAAATGAACATTTTTCAAAAAAGATGGAAGCATCATGTAGATGAGTTGAGATGGCTTTATATGGAATTATATAATAATGATTCTATGTTTGCAGAACTGGAAGACAATTTACGAAGATTTTATGAAGAAAGAAAAACTGATTTGAAGAAAAGAGATCAGGAAAGAGAAAAAAATCCAAATTGGTATAAGAAAAATGATTTAATCGGTATGATGCTGTATATTGATAATTTTGCAGATAACCTTCAGGGGGTGACTAACAAACTGGATTATTTGGAAAACAATCATATTAATTATCTTCATCTGATGCCTTTTTTGGATACGGTGGAAGGACGCTCCGACGGAGGTTATGCCGTAGCTGATTTTCGCAAGGTCAGAGAAGATCTTGGAACCATGAAAGATTTAGAAAAGCTGACAAGTCAATGCCATAAGAGGGGGATGAATGTATGCATGGACTTTGTCATGAATCATACTTCACAGGATCATGAGTGGGCAAAAAGAGCAAGGCAGGGAGAAGGCGAGTATATGAGCCGTTACTTTTTTTATGCGGATGAGAGCATTCCCCGGGAATATGAAAAAACAGTTCCGCAGGTATTTCCCACAACGGCACCGGGGAATTTTACCTATCTTCCGGAGTGTGGACATTATGTAATGACGACCTTTTATCCTTACCAGTGGGATTTGAATTATGCCAATCCAAGAGTATTTAATGAAATGATGTATAACTTTCTTTATTTGGCTAATCAGGGAGTGGATATTATTCGTATAGATGCGGTTCCCTATATATGGAAACAATTGGGAACTTCCTGCAGGAATCTGAAACAGGTACATACCATTGTTCGTATGATGCGTATGATAGGAGAAATTGTATGTCCTTCTATTCTGCTGTTAGGTGAGGTGGTTATGGAACCTGAAAAAGTGGCGCCCTATTTTGGCACGGTGGAGAAACCGGAATGCCATTTGCTGTATAATGTGACAACCATGGCAACTACGTGGCATACGGTAGCTACCAAAGATACCAGATTATTGCGGGGACAATTAGATATCACAAATAATCTTCCCAAAGAGTATGTTTTTTTAAATTATTTAAGATGTCATGATGATATTGG
>CAZSBV010000445.1:0-1338 GCA_964605105.1 uncultured Lachnospiraceae bacterium
TTACTGAAGAATTCTTCCGGTGTATTTTCTTCTTTGATCTGACCTTCGTCAATGAACATCACACGGGTTCCAACTTCTTTTGCAAATCCCATTTCGTGGGTAACCACTGCCATAGTCATTCCCTGTTTTGCAAGGTCACGCATAACGTTTAATACTTCTCCTACCATTTCCGGATCAAGAGCGGAGGTTGGTTCGTCAAAAAGAATTACATCCGGGTCCATGCAAAGTGAACGGACAATAGCAATTCTCTGTTTCTGTCCACCGGACAACTGGCTTGGATAAGCGTTAGCTTTTTCTTCCAGACCAACTCTTTTTAACAATTCCATTGCCTGTCCTTCTGCTTCCTCCTTACTTTTTTTCAAAAGCTTCATAGGTGCCAAAGTCATATTTTCCAGAATCGTCTTATGAGGGAACAAATTAAAATGCTGGAACACCATACCAATTTTCTGACGGTATTTGTTAATATTACATTTTGGATCTGTAATATTTAATCCTTCAAAAGTAATACTTCCTCCGGTTGGTTCTTCCAGTAAATTCAAAGAACGGAGAAAGGTAGATTTTCCGGAACCGGAAGGTCCGATGATTACCAATACTTCTCCTTTTCTAATTTCCGTGGAGATATGATCTAATACAAGATTATCCCCGAAAGATTTACACAAATCTTTAATTTCAAATAAAACCTGATTATCTTGCATCTGTTCTTAATCTCCTTTCCAGTTTTCCTACCAACGCAGTCAAAATAGTTACAATAATAAGATAAATCAACGCTGCTGCCAAAAGTGGAAGCAGTGGAGAATACGTCTGACTTCTAATGGTATTTGCACCATGAGTAATATCTGTCAAGGCAATATAACCACAGATAGATGTTTCTTTTAACAATGTGATAAATTCATTCGCAAGTGCCGGAAGTACATTTTTAAACGCCTGCGGAATAATAATGTACATCATAGTCTGTGTATAACTGAATCCGAGACTTCTACCTGCTTCGAACTGTCCCTGATCAATGGACATGATACCGGAACGGAAAATCTCTGCCACATAAGCTGCGGAGTTAATACCGAAAGAAACAATTGCTACAAACTGCTTGCTTACATTAGGACTGGCAAAAATAATATAATACATGATCAATAACTGAATCATCGCTGGTGTTCCTCGAATTACTGTCAGATACAGCTTACAAATTCCATCTAATATTTTTAAAATAATGGACTTACTGCCGCTTTTATCTGCGGTAGAACGAATCAATGCAATGATAAGTCCTAAAACCACACCGAGAATAACAGCAAAAAAAGTTACAGTCAAAGTAGTTCCCAGACCATTGGTAATATATTTCCATCT
>CAZSBV010000446.1:0-1335 GCA_964605105.1 uncultured Lachnospiraceae bacterium
GCTAGCGGAAATATGGAAGGCATAAGGAATTATTTACATAATGCCTGGTTGGATATAGATGATATTACTCCGATCCGGTTTTGTGAGAATGAGACATTGAATCTGTTGCTATCTGCCTATTTTACCAAGGCAAAGCAAAGAGAAATTCAATTAATAACAGATATAGCGTTTTCGGATTTTTCCGTTTTTAGTGATACGGAGCTTTGTTCTCTTTTTTCTAATGCTTTAGAAAATGCAGTTTATGCCTGCGAAGAGATTAGTGAGAAAGAAAGACGAAAGATTTGTCTGAAGATATATCATAAGAAACGAAAGCTTTGTATTGATATAAGAAATACATGTCAGCAGGAACCGATATTTAAAAATGAAATTCCTGTCTCCAAACAGCTGGGACATGGATATGGTACAAAAAGTATGGTACATATTATCGAAAAGCATGAAGGAATCTGCCGTTTTTCTTATGAAGATGGTTGGTTTATTTTTCAAGCTATTATATAATGAAAACATGCAGATACTATAAAGATGTGTTTGCATGTTTTTTGTATTTAATAAGTGAAATTACCAGCAAAATATAGCAGAATGGAGATTGAAATGAAAAAAACAGTAGTGATTACAGGAGCGACAGATGGAATCGGAAAAGCATTGGCGAATTTGCTTGCACCGGAATATAATCTTGCATTATGTGGCAGAAATGAAGAGAAAATGAAAGAATTGCTACAGAATCTTGGAGAATGTCATGCGTATTATGAGTGTTTCGACATTACCGATGACGAAAAGCGTCATGCTTTCTGTGAGCGTGTAAAAGAAGAATTTGAAACTATAGATGTAGTTGTTAATAATGCAGGCGCAAATACTAAGAAAGATAAAGTTGCAGATATTAATTTAGCTGACTTGCGTTATATGTTTGAATTGAACTGTGTCAGTGCAGTAGGAATCATTCAGGAGTTTTATCCGGTCATGGCAGAAAGACAAGCTGGATTATTTGTGAATATTTTAAGTACCTGCTGTCTGTTCAATAATCCTATGGCAGGAAGCTACAGTGCCACAAAAGATGCTATGGAGGGTATCAGCAAGATTCTTTTGAAAGAAGCAAAGAAGGACAATATCGGTGTGTGCAGCGTGTATCCGGGAGGAGTTGATACTAATTTCAGAGCGACGGCAAATCATAGTTATCTGAAACCGGAAACAGTGGCAAAGATGATAAAAAATTGTATTGAAAATGAAGAAGGTTGTGTCCATGATATTGTGATACGGCCTTTTGTGGAAGATAATATGGCGTAAATTGAAGCAAGGTCGACAAAGAATGTATTCCGGAATGTAGATAAGGAATAATGGTTG
>CAZSBV010000447.1:0-1335 GCA_964605105.1 uncultured Lachnospiraceae bacterium
TAGAATTATTAAATGAAATTAATAAAAGTGGTATTGGTCCTGGTGGATTAGGAGGGAGAAATACTGCTTTTGCAGTAAATATAGAGACTTATGCAACACATATAGCAGGTTTACCTGTAGCTGTAAATATTTGTTGTCATGTAAACAGACATTGTGTGAGAACTATTTAAGTACATATTTATTGTAAATAATGGATTATATATAGATAAAAATTCAATTTTAAGTATTTATATATAGATTATGGATAAGATACAAAATGTGTTTCTTCCTATTATAATGTAAAAAAACACAAGATAATGTGGTTTTATATTTCAAAACACATTATATATAGAAAAAGCAATATTTATATTATATATAATGTTCATATTATTTTTTTATAAATGTACTTAATAGAAATAATAAATATATTTCATTGATGGAGAGATAAAATGGATAAATATATTCAAACACCAATAACAGAGAAAGATATAGATGATTTAAAAATTGGTGATTCTGTTTTTATTTCCGGTATAATATATGTAGCCAGGGATGCTGCACATAAACGTATGCAGGAAATGCTAAATTCAAATCAAAAATTACCTTTTGAATTAGAAAATAATATTATATATTATATGGGACCCTCTCCTGCCAGAGAAGGACGACCTATTGGTTCAGCAGGACCAACTACATCCAGTAGAATGGATAAATATGCTCCCATCCTTTTAGATCTTGGGTTAAAAGGTATGATTGGAAAAGGAAAAAGATCCAAAGAAGTAAAAGAAGCTGTTATTAGAAATAAAGCAGTTTATTTTGCAGCTATAGGTGGTGCTGGTGCTCTTCTATCAAAATCAATTGTTAAATCAGAAATTATTGCTTTTGAAGATTTAGGTGCAGAAGCAATATTAAAATTAGAAGTAAAAGATTTCCCTATAATTGTAGTTATGGATTCACGAGGAAATGATTTATACGAAACAGCAATTAAAGATTTTTGTATTAAATAAGTAGAAAATAATTTTTAAAAAGTTTTTTAAAAATATTGTTGACAAATAGTTTGGTGTTATGTATAATAACCCTTGCGTCACACTGAATGACGTAATTAAATATTGGTAGAGGAAGTAATTCAGACTATGGAGAAATACTCAAGTGGCTGAAGAGGTGCCCCTGCTAAGGGTATAGGTCGTTCACGCGGCGCGAGGGTTCAAATCCCTCTTTCTCCGTTTTATCTACCAATAGAAAAATAAGAAGTGTTGTAATCAACACTTCTATTTTTAAGTCAGTATGTAAAAAAATAAATTATCTTAAAAAAGTTGTTGACAAAAAGGAAACAACGTGATAATCTAACAAAGCTGTCGCGAG
>CAZSBV010000448.1:0-1326 GCA_964605105.1 uncultured Lachnospiraceae bacterium
CGATGAAGGAAGGTTTGTTAAATCTTCAGGATTCCTTTGCGGTGCCAATGCTTTCTCAGAAAGAATTATCGGATATTTATTTTCTGATTCGCATGGACCAGCCGGCAATCTTTTATTCGGTGACTTTTTCTTATAAGTATTATGCCAATTCTACAGCAGTAGAGATGATACCGCAGTATCTTTTTTCAAAGGATAAAATAAAGGAACATCGTCAGGCCATGGAGTCAAGGGTAAAAAAACTGGCTCGTCAGGCGGCAAATTTGGATGAAAAAGGAAAAGAGCTCTTTATCCATGATTTTATTGTGGAAAATGTGAAGTATGATAAGTTGAAGAAGCCGTATTCTCATGAAATTATTGGGGCATTAGGAAATGGTGTGGCTGTCTGCGAAGGAATGGCAAAGGCAGTAAAAATTTTGTGCGACGAACTGAACATATGGTGTATTATCGCCTTGTCGGAAGCCAATCCGGACAAAGGTATCAAATACAGACATGCATGGAATGTGATTCGGATTAACGGACAATATTACCATTTGGATGCAACCTTTGATAACACACTTTCCAGAGATGATACGGTGAGATATGACTATGTAAATTTATCGGATAAGCAGATTTTCAGAGATCATGAGCCTGTTATCTGGAAGATACCGGTTTGCAGTGATAGCGACCATTTCTACTATAAAGAGAAGAAAATTTCTTGGACTACCATGGATGAAGTAAGAAACCGAACAAAACAGGCGGTAAAGAAGGGAAAAGTTCTTTTATTTCATTGGCGAGGCGGATATCTGACGAGAGAGATTTTGTCGGAGCTTTTGGAGATATTTGATAAAGAAGCAAAGGCAAAGGATAAAAAAGCATATGTTTCCGTCAATTGGCCTCAGGCAGTACTACGTGTAAGGTTTGAGGATGGAGCTGGGGAAGAACGGGTTGAAATGGAACATGCTAATGAAGGGGAGAAAGAATAGCATTTCGGTGGTGAAAGGTTGCTGCCGAAGTGCTATTTTTTGTTTATGAACGAGCAAAAAGACAGAGGTTCGAGCGAAAAACAAAAAAGAATTGATATTTCGCTCGAAATATTACACAATTTGAACAAGATGGGAAGTCCCATATTTTATCGATTCATTCAGTGTACGTAAATGCAGATAAGGCATCTAAAGAGAAGGAGCCACTGGATTTGGTTATGCTGCCACTGGAAGAGCAGGAAGATTCTTATAGAGAGCATGATCTGCTGGTAACATTATGCAAGATTGTGGAAGCGGCATGTACAAAAATTAGTTCAGAAGAAATAGGATTTGTCAGGGAATATATCAGACAATGCATTTGTTCAGA
>CAZSBV010000449.1:0-1325 GCA_964605105.1 uncultured Lachnospiraceae bacterium
TGATTGATGTACAGGCCACATTAAAGCAGGAAAATAAGAAAGTACCCGTGTTACACTGCGGGGATTATAAATAGAGGGATATATATGAAAAGAATCGCACAGTTTTTTAAAGTAAGTTATGAAGAATTTGAAAAGGGCATGAAGGATGTTTTTAGAGGTATGCCTGAAAAAGAAATAGAAGAATTATACTGGGATATTAAACTTCCAAAACGTGCTACCACAGGAAGTGCAGGATATGATTTCTATACACCTTTTAGCTTTACATTGCAGCCGGGAGAAACCATTAAAATTCCAACCGGTATCAGAGCGAAAATGGATGAAAACTGGGTGTTGAAACTTTATCCAAGAAGTGGTCTTGGATTTAAATTCCGTTTGCAGTTAAACAATACCGTTGGAATTATTGATAGTGACTATTTTAATTCTGATAATGAAGGACATATTTTTGCTAAGATTACGAATGACAGCAATGAAGAAAAGGTATTAAGCCTGGAAAAAGGTGCCGGCTTTATGCAGGGAATCTTTTTGGAATATGGTATTACTGTAGATGATGATGCCGATGGAGTAAGAAATGGCGGATTTGGAAGTACGAGTAAATAGAAAAACAGGATCTAAAGAAATAAGAATAATAGATTTAGAAGTATAAATAAAATAGAAGTAGATTTTAGAAAAGGTTATGGCAAATTGTCATAACCTTTTTTGTCGTTTTGCATATGATAAAAGTAAGAAATGTAAAAAGAAGGTATAAATATGAAAGATAATTTAAATGAATATACAATGCTAAATCAGTTTCCTTTGGGAATGGCTTATGTTCCTATACAGGAATTTACTAATTTATATGAGAACCTTGAAAAAGCCTTTGCTTGTGGAACAATTTTCGAAGAATTGTATAAACCATTTACAGGAAGGAGATGTGTAAGATGACCTGTGAACAAAATAAATTATTACATGAAATAAATATCCTATCTTTCACAATTGTTGAACTTACTTTATTTTTAGATACACATCCTGATAATCAGGAAGCAATGCGCCATTTTGATTACTATAATCGTTTAAAAAGAGAAAAGTGTGAGGAATACAGTAATATGTTCGGCCCTTTGACATTAAATCAGGCAAAAGGCAGGACACAGGAATTTCAGTGGACAATGCAGCCGTGGCCATGGGAAGGAGGTAATGAATAATGTGGGACTATGAAAAAAGATTACAATATCCGGTAAATATTAAGAATCCAAATGCAAAATTGGCACAGTATATTATTTCTCAGTACGGTGGACCTGATGGTGAGCTTGGAGCATCGATGCGATATCTTTCCCAGAGATTTGCTTCCC
>CAZSBV010000450.1:0-1323 GCA_964605105.1 uncultured Lachnospiraceae bacterium
CCTAAGTGGTCGATATCGTCATCATGACCAATACCATATTCCAAATGAATATTATAGTTAATAGAAGCTAAGATATCTTCTTTTGTAATGTGTTTTGGAATCAATTCACTTACGTTTCTCTTAATAGCTTCTGCTAATTCTTCGCCTGTTTCATCTTCTGCATATTCTTCTAAAATCTGAGCAAGTACAGGATAGTAAACTAATTCTGTAATTCCCAGTTCAGCAGGTTCGCAGTCTACGAAATTTTTAATATCTACCATCATATTGGAAAGAACTTTTACATTCTTTTCCTCTGTCTGGATATATACAAATGGAACTGCTGCATTCTGAATTGCATCTGCAAGTTCTGCAGTTACTTTTGTTCCTGCTTCTGCTAAGATTTCACCGGTTGTCATATCCACTACATCTTCCGCAAGGATGTGGTTACGGATACGGTTTCTAAGGCTAAGTTTTTTGTTGAATTTGTAACGTCCAACTTTTGCCAGGTCATATCTTCTGGGGTCGAAGAACATGGCTGTAATCAGACTTTCTGCACTTTCAACACTTAAAGGTTCACCCGGACGAATCTTTTTGTATAACTCTAAAAGACCTTCCTGATAGTTTGTAGAAACGTCTTTTGTGAAACTCTTTTCAATTTTTGGTTCATCACCAAAAAGTTCTCTGATTTCGTCATTCGTACCTACACCTAATGCACGAATTAAAACAGTTACAGGAACTTTTCTTGTTCTATCTACACGAACGTAGAAAATATCATTGGAATCTGTTTCATATTCTAACCATGCTCCACGGTTCGGGATTACAGTTGAAGAATATAATGTCTTACCAATCTTGTCATGACCAATAGCATAGTAGATACCAGGAGAACGTACTAACTGGCTAACGATAACTCGTTCTGCACCGTTAATTACGAAAGTACCTGTTGCTGTCATTAAAGGAAGATCGCCCATGAAGATTTCATGTTCGCTGATTTCTTCTTTTTCTTTATTGTAAAGTCTAACTTTAACCTTTAAAGGAGCTGCATATGTTGCATCTCTTTCTTTACATTTTTCGATAGAATACTTAACGTCATCCTCGCATAACTCAAAGTCTACAAACTCTAAGCTTAAATGTCCGCTGTAGTCTGTAATAGGAGAAATATCGTCAAAGACTTCTTTCAAGCCTTCATCTAAAAACCACTGATAGGAGTTCTTCTGAACTTCTATTAAATTGGGCATCTCCAAAACTTCTTTTTGTCGTGAATAACTCATACGCATCTTTTTGCTGTTAGCAGAAGGACGTATTCTGTGTTTTTCCATTGACATTCACCCCGTTCTTTCTGATTTA
>CAZSBV010000451.1:0-1319 GCA_964605105.1 uncultured Lachnospiraceae bacterium
GAATACTTAAAAGAAATGAAATATACCCACGTAGAATTAATGGGTATTGCAGAACATCCATTTGATGGTTCCTGGGGATATCAGGTAACAGGATATTATGCTCCTACATCCCGTCATGGTTCACCGGAAGATTTTGCTTATCTGGTAAATACTCTTCATAAGAATAAAATCGGTGTTATCTTAGACTGGGTACCTGCTCACTTCCCAAGAGATGCTCATGGTCTTGCTGACTTTGATGGACAGTGTATCTATGAACATCCGGATACCAGACTGGGAGAACATCCTGACTGGGGTACCAAGATTTTCAACTATGGCAAAACAGAAGTTAAAAACTTCCTGATTGCAAATGCATTATTCTGGATCAAAGAATTCCACATTGATGGTCTTCGTGTAGACGCTGTAGCTTCCATGTTATACCTTGACTATGGTAAACAGGACGGACAGTGGGTAGCCAACAAATACGGCGGAAATCAGAACTTAGAAGCTATTGAATTCTTCAAACACTTTAACTCCGTTATCAGAGGATCATATCCGGGAGTTATGACAATTGCAGAAGAATCTACAGCTTGGCCAAAAGTAACTGCAAAAGTAGAAGACGACGGTTTAGGTTTCAGCTTCAAATGGAACATGGGATGGATGCATGACTTCTGCGAATACATGAAGTTAGACCCATTATTTAAAAAGAACAATCACCATGCATTAACATTTGCTATGAGCTACAATAGTTCTGAAAATTACATATTACCACTTTCTCATGACGAAGTAGTTCATTTGAAATGTTCTATGGTAAATAAAATGCCTGGATATCAGGTAGATAAATATGCAAACCTTCGTACAGGATATACTTTCATGTTTGGTCATGCAGGTAAGAAACTTCTCTTCATGGGTCAGGAATTCGGTCAGGAAAGAGAATGGAGCGAAGCAAGAGAATTAGACTGGTTCTTATTAGAAAATCCTTTAAATAAAGGTATGCAGGACTATGTAAAAGAATTGTTGAAACTTTACACAGCTAACCCTGCTATGTATGAAAATGATAATAACTGGGATGGTTTTGAATGGATCAACTGTAACGATAACGATAGAAGTATTTACAGCTTTGTTCGTAAAACAGCAGACGGTAAGAAGAAATTCTTATTTGTATTAAATATGACTCCAATTCAGAGAGACGATTACCGTGTTGGTGTAGATAGAGCCAGAAAATGTAAACTGCTTTTGAATAGTGATGATGTTCGTTTTGGTGGAAACGGAAATGAAATTCCGGCAGAAATCAAACCTGTAAAAGGTGAATGTGACGGAAAACCATATTCTATCGGATTCTC
>CAZSBV010000452.1:0-1318 GCA_964605105.1 uncultured Lachnospiraceae bacterium
ATCTACTTCTTAGAAATGTTACATCTGCAGAATAGCACCAAATCTACCATTTGTTTTTTGCAATTTTTAAAAAGAAACCGTCGTATTAATGATTGCATAAATCATAGATACGACGGTATGTTTAATTCTATTATTTAGCCAAAGCTTCTGACCCAATTCACTAAGGAATCATGATGTGTATTTTCTCTGACAGTTCCTAACATATAGTCTGTTACCGGACCATTTTTCCTCATTTTTTCAAGAATCGCTTCCTGAAGTTCTTCTACAGACATTTCTTCATAGGACTTGTTCCAATCCACGACTACTTTTTCCGGCTTCTTTTCTTCCTGTCCTTTTACAGACTCTACTTTCGGCTGTTCAATTGGTTTTACTTTAGGAATTTCCACTTTTACAGATTCTTCCTTCTTTGGCTCTTCAGCCACCTTCATCGTTTCTTCCTTCTTTGGTTCTTCAATCACTTTCACCGGTTCTGGCGTTTTTTCAATTTCCACAGTTTTCATCGGTGCAAAGCTTTCGCCCAAAAGTTCCGCAGGAATCCAGATTTCGCCAAAATTAGCAGGGACTCTCACCTGAATGCGACCACCGCTTACCGTAACTCTTTCTCCTGTCAATGCACCCACATATTCTGCACAACCACCTGCTTCCAGATTCATGGAAACATCATTATCTCCGTTATTTACAGTTGTAATCACAGATTTTCCATCTAAAACTCTCGCATATGCAAAATGTGTTGTTTGCAGTACTAATTCTTTATAATCCCCATACATAAGCGCCGTTGTATTCCGACGAATCTTACCCAAAGCTGCAATCAGTTTTGTACAAGAATTTGTTTCCACTGCATTTTTATAATCTTCATAATTTAATGCAGGTCTTAAGGAATCATCTGAGAAACGTTCCTTACGTCCTTCAATACCAAACTCAGAACCATAGTAAAGAGAAGGTATCCCCGGCAATGTATAAAGCATCACATGCACCGGTACGAAATGTGCTTTATTTTTCAGTTTTGTATAGATACGCTCTACATCATGATTGTCCACGAAAGTGTAAAGCTTCAAATTGTTCCCTACCATGCCGTTGACATATTTGATGGTATGGGCTACTTCAAAATAGTTATGATCGTTGTGACCGGAATATAATGCTTTGTGAAGCATATAGTTTGTAACCGAATGAAGAGTTCCCTCATTTGCCCAACGCGAATAGTTACCATGAATTACTTCACCCATGAGCCAAAATTCCGGTTTCACTTCATTTGCCACAGACCTGAGTGCCTTCATATATTCGAAATCCATAACATCCGCAGCATCCAGACGAATACCAT
>CAZSBV010000453.1:0-1315 GCA_964605105.1 uncultured Lachnospiraceae bacterium
GATGGAAGACGAAGATATTCTGGAAGCAGGTATTCGTATTATCGCTCAGCCACCAGGAAAGAAACTTCAGAATATGATGCAGTTATCCGGTGGAGAAAAAGCATTGACTGCCATTGCACTTTTATTTGCAATCCAGAACTTGAAACCATCTCCATTCTGTCTATTAGACGAAATTGAAGCTGCTTTGGATGAAAGTAACGTAGCCCGCTATGCGAAATATTTACATAAACTGACAAAACATACACAGTTTATTGTAATTACTCATAGACGTGGAACTATGGAAAGAGCGGATCGATTGTATGGTATCACCATGCAGGAAAAGGGAGTTTCTACTTTAGTAAGTGTTAACTTGATTGAAGGTGCTTTGGAAGAATAAGCGAGGTAAATATGGAAAAACAAGAAAAACAAGGATTTTTTAGTAGATTAAAACAGGGATTAACTAAGACCAGAGATAATATCGTAAAGAGCATCGATACCTTATTTTATGATGCATCTTGTATCGATGAGGAGTTTTTTGAAGAATTAGAAGAAACTCTCATTATGGGCGATATCGGAATCAATGCGACACAGGCAATTATAGATAAGCTTCGTGTTGAAATCAAAGCAAATCTTCTCACTAACCCTGCCGATTGTAAAGAACTTTTGATTAAAACCATCAAAGAGCAGATGAGAGTAGAAGAGACAGCCTATGCTTTTGAAGAACAACAATCCATCGTTATGGTAATTGGTGTAAACGGTGTTGGTAAAACCACAACTGTTGGAAAACTTGCCGGTAAATTAAAAGGGGAAGGCAAAAAAGTTCTGATTGCAGCCGCGGATACATTCCGCGCTGCTGCAGGGGAACAATTGGAAGAGTGGTGCCATCGTGCCGGCGTTGATATGATTGGCGGTAAAGAAGGCGGCGATCCTGCCAGTGTAGTTTATGATGCTGTAAATGCAGCAAAGGCAAGAAACGTAGATGTTCTTTTATGTGATACAGCAGGAAGACTTCATAATAAGAAGAATCTGATGGAAGAATTAAAGAAAATGAATCGTATCATTGAACGCGAGTTCCCAAATGCTCATAGAGAAAATCTGGTAGTATTAGATGCGACTACAGGACAGAATGCTTTAAATCAGGCAAGGGAATTTGGAAGTGTAGCAGACCTTACAGGTATTGTTCTTACAAAAATGGATGGTACTGCAAAAGGTGGTATTGCTATTGCAATCCAGTCTGAACTTGGCGTACCCGTAAAATATATCGGTGTGGGCGAAAGTATTGAAGATTTACAAAAATTTGATTCTGATCAGTTTGTAGATGCATTATTTGATGTTC
>CAZSBV010000454.1:0-1301 GCA_964605105.1 uncultured Lachnospiraceae bacterium
AATGAAAAGGTAGCTATGGAAGTTGCTATTGGTGCCTCCATAAGTGGTGTGAGAGCTATGGCGTCCATGAAACACGTTGGTGTAAACGTTGCCAGTGACCCTTTATATACGATTTCTTATAGTGGTGTAAATGGTGGTCTTGTTTTAGTTGCGGCAGATGATCCGGGTCTTTATTCTTCCCAGAATGAACAGGATACCAGATGTGTTGCAAGAGCGGCTATGGTGCCTGTATTGGAACCATCGGATTCTCAGGAAGCGAAAGACTTTATGAAATATGCTTTTGACTTATCTGAAAAATATGATACACCTATTATTTTAAGAACTACAACACGTTTGTCTCATTCTCAGGGTCCTGTAACTTTAGAGGAAAGATGCGAGCCCTTAGATGCAGTGTACGAAAGAAACCCTGCAAAATACGTTATGATGCCGGGAAATGCAAAACTTCGTCACGTATACGTTGAAAAAAGATTAAAAGATATGGCGGCAGATGCCTGTGATATGCCAATCAATAAAGTGGAAATGAACGATACTAAAATCGGTTTCATCACCAGTGGTATTGCATATCAGTATGTAAAAGAAGCTTGTCCCGATGCCAGCGTATTAAAACTGGGATTAGTTCATCCATTGCCAAGAAAATTAATTGAAGACTTTGCTTCTAAAGTAGAAACATTGTACATATTTGAAGAATTAGAACCGGTATTTGAAGAACAGATCAAATCCTGGGGAATCAAATGTATCGGAAAAGAAATCTTTACGGTTCAGGGCGAATACAGTGCAAATATGATCCGTAAAGCTGTGTTAAAAGAAGAAATGGAATTAAAGCCTGCGGCACAGGTGCCTGCACGTCCTCCAATTCTTTGTCCGGGCTGTCCTCACAGAAGTGTTTATTCTGTATTGAATAAATTGAAAATCCATGCAGCCGGCGATATCGGTTGTTATACATTAGGTGCAGTAGCTCCTCTTAGTGTAGTAGATACTACGATTTGTATGGGTGCAAGTATTTCCACACTTCATGGTATGGAAAAAGCCAAGGGAAAAGATTATATCAAGAACTGGGTAGCGGTAATCGGTGATTCTACTTTCATGCATACTGGTATTAACTCGCTTGTAAACATGGTATACAATCAGGGTACCGGAACGGTTATGATTCTGGACAACTCTACCACAGGTATGACAGGACATCAGGATCATGCTGCAACAGGTAAAACATTGATGGGAGAGGAAGTTCCTGCTATCAATATTTATCACCTTTGCAAATCTTTAGGTATCAAAAATGTTGTTGAAGTAAATGCTTTTGATAT
>CAZSBV010000455.1:0-1298 GCA_964605105.1 uncultured Lachnospiraceae bacterium
AATCAATCTGATAATCTTTCAAATACTTGTTTAATGCTTCCTCAAACGCTTCCTGAGACATCTGCTTTTTCGAAACAGCCACTCCCGGAACCCCGTGATTTTTCGCACGTTCCAGAGCGTAAGCCTGTGTCTTGCTGGCACAGACCAAAACAATCTCTCCGTGAGGAATCTGCCCCGCCTCCTGCGCCTTAAGCAATGCTTCCAGGTTTGTCCCCCCGCCGGAAACAAATACAGCAATACGCGCTTTTTTTAACATAATGTCACCTTTTCATCACCTGCAATAATTTCACCGATTACATAAGCTTCACAGCCTTCTTCTGCCAATGCGCTTACTGCCGCATCCACGGTATCACGGCTTACGATCAGTGCCATACCAACTCCCATGTTATAGGTGTTGTACATATCTCTTTCAGGAATGTTTCCTTCTCGTTGTAATAAATTAAAAATCGGTGGCACTTTAATGGCACTTTTATCAATTTTTGCACACAAACCATCCGGAATACAACGAGGAATATTTTCGTAGAATCCACCACCGGTGATGTGGCTTACACCGTGTACCTCAGCTGCTTCCATAGCCGCCAATACCGGTTTTACATAAATGATGGTTGGTTTTAAAAGAGCTTCCCCAAGAGTAGTGCCTAACTCATCATAATATTTATTTAAGTCTGTATTTTCTACATCAAATACTTTTCTGACTAAAGAATAACCATTGGAATGACATCCGCTGGAAGGTAATGCCAATACCACATCTCCAACGGTCATTTTGTTCTGGTCTAAAACTTTTGATTTATCTACGATACCTACCGCAAAACCGGCCAAGTCATAATCCTCTGCCGCCATAGTACCGGGATGTTCTGCGGTTTCTCCACCAATCAAAGCACAACCGGCCTGCACACAACCTTCCGCTACACCGGAAACTAAAGTTGCTACTTTTTCAGGCTCATTTTTTCCAATAGCAATATAATCTAAAAATGCAATTGGTTTTGCACCGGCACAAACAATATCATTTACACACATAGCAACACAATCGATACCAACCGTATCATGTTTGTCCATTAACTGGGCAAGTCTCTGTTTGGTTCCTACACCGTCGGTTCCCATTACCAGAGTAGGCTCTTTCATGCCTTCAATGTTTGGAGTAAAAAGTCCTCCGAAACCTCCAATATCAGAAACAACTCCCGGAATCATAGTACGTGCCACGTGCTTTTTCATCAAACGAACGCCTTCATAACCTGCTTCAATGTTAACTCCTGCTGCCGCATAAGAAGCGGAATGTGATTTTTCCATATTTTCTTATT
>CAZSBV010000456.1:0-1295 GCA_964605105.1 uncultured Lachnospiraceae bacterium
AGTTTACATAATTTTTCTTCCAATTCTGTAATCTTAGGTCCACAAGTCAAATAATCACTTTTTAAAACATCCACCACTGCCTGAATATCGGCGTCATCAATATACTGATGTCCATAATATAATTTTGTATCTCTTACGGGAGTTCCTCCCAAGATTGCTGGTTTGTTCATTTTATACCCTTTCCTGGCATCATGCCAATTAACAATGTATTTACCTTGTACATTTACAACTTATAACACATCTTTTAAAATACTTTAATTCTAAGTTTTATTATATAAAATTTAAGATTGAAGAGCAACTAAATGCCATTCAATCTTAAATGTTTTCTTTATTTTATTATTTTCATCTGCCAATAAAAGCAAACCTCTTTATCTCTATTGCTTTTACACCTTGCAAATCTTCTATTTCTCTAACTCTACTGTTTTCAACAATTCACGAATTTCTTCCACTGTAAGCCATTCTGTATTGTTGTCAGAGCTGTAAGAAAATCCTTCCGGAACTTTCTTTCCACTCATGTTTGGTTTCTGTCTGTTGTTCCATACCATCTGTGGATATACAATGAAATGTTTTTCATATTCATAGGTTGTCATGGAATCTTCCACGGTTACCATAATTTCATGTAATTTTTCACCTTCACGGATTCCAACTTCCGGTTTTTCACATCCCGGCATCATAGCTTCTGCCAAATCTGTGATTTTAAAAGAAGGAATCTTGCTGATGAAAGTTTCTCCACCGTTTGCTTCTTCCAAAGCTTTGATTACTAATTCAACTCCCTGAGTTAAGCTGATCCAGAAACGTGTCATGCGATAGTCTGTAATCGGAAGTTCTGTTCCACCATTTTTAATCACACTATTGAAAAATGGAATTACAGAACCACGGCTTCCTGCTACGTTACCATAACGAACGATAGAGAAATTGATATCTTTTTCTCCCGCATAAGCATTAGCTGCAATAAATAATTTATCAGATACTAATTTAGTTCCACCGTATAAGTTTACCGGATTTACTGCTTTATCTGTAGAAAGAGCTACTACTTTTTTTACAGTATCACTGTCAAGAGCTGCTTCAATTACGTTCTGAGCACCTTCAATATTTGTCTTAATAGCTTCGTTAGGATTATATTCACAAGCCGGAACCTGTTTCATGGCTGCTGCATGAATTACGTAATCTACACCTACGAATGCTCTTTTCATTCTTGCTAAATCTCTTACATCACCGATAAAGAAACGAAGCTTGTCCTGATATTCCTTGAATTCATTGGCCATCATCCACTGTTTGAATTCATCACGGGAATA
>CAZSBV010000457.1:0-1287 GCA_964605105.1 uncultured Lachnospiraceae bacterium
GATGGAAGCATTTCTGTCAGATTTTGAAGATTTGACAATATGAAGGCATAAAAGTATTATGAATTTAGGTGAAGGGAGTGAAGGGAAATAATGAAAAAATATGATGTAGTGTCATTGGGAGAGCTTTTAATTGATTTTATTCAGGCGGGATTTAGTGAGCAGGAAAATCCTGTGTTGGAGGCTAATCCCGGAGGAGCCCCTTGTAATGTGTTGGCTATGTTATCAAAATTAGGTCATAGAACTGCTTTTATAGGAAAGGTGGGGGCAGACGGATTCGGAAAGCAGTTAGAGGAAGCATTGAAAAAATGTCAAATTGGGACAGACGGGCTTGTGTTTGACAATAAGATACATACGACCCTGGCTATTGTACATACTTTGCAGGGAGGAGAGCGAGATTTTTCTTTTTATCGTAATCCGGGAGCGGATGTGATGCTTAGAGAAGAAGAATTAAGGGAAGACATAATAAGAGACTGTACAATTTTTCATTTTGGAAGTCTTTCCATGACACAAGAGCCTTGTAGGAGTGCGACAAGAAGAGCTATTGAGATAGCGGAACAAGCAGGAGCCATTCTTTCGTTTGATCCTAATCTTCGGGAAGTGTTGTGGGAAGATATGAATACGGCAAAACAGCAGATTATGTATGGATTAGAACATTGCAGTATTTTAAAAATATCAGATAATGAGCTGCAGTGGCTTACAGGAGAAGAAGATTACGATAAGGGTATCTTGTGGATCAGAGATAAATTTGATATTCCTCTAATCCTGTTATCCATGGGAAATGATGGCAGTCGTATTTATTATAAGGAATTTCGATTGGAAGAACCGGTTTATAAAGTAGGAAAAGTAGTAGAAAAAACCGGAGCTGGAGATACTTTTTTTGGTGCAGCTTTAAGCTGTATTCTGGAATATGGATGGAGAGATTATAGTGTGGAGGAGTTACAGGAATTGTTAAAATTTTCTAATGCTGCTGCTGGAATTATTACCACCAGAAAAGGTGCTCTTTGTGTTATGCCGGAAAAAGAAGAAATTCTGGAATTAATGAAAGAAAACGGGAAATAGAAAAAGTCTTTATAAAAAGTCAGGATAATCCTGGAATTCCGTGAGATGGAATATCAAAATAGGATTGAAATCCTGACTTTTTCATTTTTAAATACAATAGTTCTATAGTATTTTTTTCTCTTTTTGGAATAATAGTTATAGGAGTTTTTGAGACTTCCTTGTTTTTTTAAATATGTTGTGATAGACTAAGTAAGATAGAAAAGTGGGATAATTTACACAAAATCAGAG
>CAZSBV010000458.1:0-1282 GCA_964605105.1 uncultured Lachnospiraceae bacterium
TTGGTATTGCAAATGTAGCAGACTCTTTATATACCATTAAAAAATTAGTATTTGATGAGAAGAAAGTTACCATGGGCGAATTAAAGAAAGCTCTGGAATTAAACTTTGGTAAAGGTTTAGATGCTATTACAGCCGGAGAAATTGCAATGCAGGTAGCGAAATCTCTTGAAGAGGAAGGCAAAGAAGTAACTCCGGATATCTTACAGGCAACTATCAAATCCGTAATGGAAATGGAATTACCGGAAGCACAGAAAAAGCGTCTTGAAGAAATTCATGAAATGATTTTGGAACTTCCTAAATATGGTAATGACATTGATGAAGTAGATGAATTAGCAACAGCAGCAGCTTATGCATATACCAAACCTTTGGAAAATTACAAGAATCCACGTGGTGGTATCTTCCATGCAGGTTTGTATCCGGTATCTGCTAACGTACCTTTGGGTGCACAGACAGGTGCAACACCGGACGGAAGACTGGCACATACACCGGTAGCCGATGGTGTAGGGCCAACCTCAGGTTATGATATCAGTGGACCAACAGCTTCTTGTAACTCTGTTGCAAAATTAGATCATGCAATTGCAAGTAATGGTACATTATTCAACATGAAGATGCATCCAACAGCAATGGCAGGAGAAAAAGGATTAGAGAGTTTCATTTCTTTAATTCGTGGATACTTTGATCAGCAGGGTATGCATATGCAGTTCAATGTAGTTGACAGAGCTACATTGTTAGATGCACAGAAACATCCTGAAAAATACAGTGGATTGATTGTTCGAGTAGCAGGATACTCTGCACTCTTTACAACATTATCCAAGTCTTTACAGGATGATATCATTAAGAGAACAGAACAGGCAGAAGGTCGATAAGAAAGGGGAACGTAAGCCGTGAATGATTATATGAATGTTACGGGAAGAATTTTTGATATTCAAAGATATTCCATTCATGATGGTCAGGGAATCAGAACTATCATTTTCTTAAAAGGCTGTGCCCTTCGATGTAAATGGTGCTGTAATCCGGAATCACAGTCTTTTGAGATTGAGACTATGAAAATTAACGGAAAGCCCAAGGTAATGGGTAAGGACGTTACTGTAGCGGAAGTTATGGAAACAGTGAAAAAGGACCTTCCATATTACAGACGTTCTGGTGGTGGAATTACCTTATCCGGTGGGGAATGTTTATTACAGCCTGAGTTTTCTGTAGGATTACTTAGAGCAGCAAAAGATATTGGTATCAGTACGGCAATTGAAAGTATGGCATTTGCAAAATACGAAACAATTGAAAA
>CAZSBV010000459.1:0-1281 GCA_964605105.1 uncultured Lachnospiraceae bacterium
TAAGAGGAACGGAAAGCACACATTCCGAAATAAAGGGATGTATGGAATATCCACTGTCTGATTTATCCAGCCAGCCTCTTATCCACAAAACTTCCAGCATCTCATTTATATTCTTGGTTTGATTTTTTAATATGTATGTATTGATAAATGACAAATCATAATTCTGATATGGCAAGGCAGCTATCAATCGAAGCAAGTTGTTCTTTTCTTTTGACAATTTAGAAACACTATACATCCTTGCATATACATTCTTCAATCCTGCATAGCTGTCTTCCTGGCTGTACCCTTGTGGTACATTACCCATATCTAATTCGTCCCGCAATTTGGGCACGGTCCACCTATTATTCTTGGCTGTTTTAGCTAATAAACGAAGAGATAAAGTATGACACCATAAATCCTTATTTAAAATCTCATCTAACGTCACTTTATCTTTTTCATCTAAATAACTGCCATAGTTATCTCTGAAAATCAGACTTCCTGCAGCTTTGCTGATGGATTTCAGATGATAAGTTTCAAACCCTTTAAGCTTTTGAAAACGGGAGGTCACAAAAATAGTAGCGGCAAGATTACATAACGCTTCTAATTCCGACTCATCTGCCTCACTATCCATATTATCAATGATAATAAGTACCTTCTTATCTGTGTATGATCGAATACGTGCTAATGCTTCCTGATAGTTTTCTTTGATATCCGTACCATAAATTTGTGAAAATGCTCTGACAATACTTTTTGCCAGACCACCTTCATACTGAATCACACAAATATAATCCACCAGTTTTTCCACTTTACAGATTTTTAAAAACTGGCGCATTAATTCTGTTTTTCCGCTGCCGCCCATACCACTAATGAGGTATGCTCCTTTTCGATGCAAACGCTCTCTTAATTCAAACAGTTCACTCTCCCTGCCAAAAAAGTGTCCTGTTTTTAATGGTGGACAGCTAAGCTCCGTATTATTACCGGTTAAAAAGACTACTTCTCTTTTTTCTACTGTATTATCCTGCTTATATTTTTCTAACATTTCATACAAGGAATATCTGCTGTCGGTACGTAATCTCTGGAGCAAATCTTCTGCTTCCCCATTTCCCATCAAAGCATGAAACATCAAAAATGTTAAAAACCAGCCGGTTGCAAAAGCTTCTTCTTTCGCTCCTTGAACTTCTATTCTTCCTTTTGTTCCTATGGCATGTTCAAAAAAAGCTGCCGCATCATCCGTAAAACCATCATCCTCTTCCCGAAACAAATCAATCAATGCCGGTAATTTTTTCACAAACTCATTATAAC
>CAZSBV010000460.1:0-1277 GCA_964605105.1 uncultured Lachnospiraceae bacterium
TATTCTTCATAAGGAATGGGCTTTAAATAATGAATCTGTACTTTTACAGGTTTACTTCCTTTTTCATCTAATACTCTGAAACTATCTACCAACGCGATTGGAACAATAGGGCATTTTGCTTTTAAAGCACATTTGAAACTACCACCATGAAATTCCAACATCTCATTTCCCTTCCGGCTTCTGGTACCTTCCGGGAAAATCAAATAATTACGTCCCTTCTTTACTTCCTCTGTTACTTTCTGAATTACAGTCATGGACTGTCTGATGTCCTCACGATCCATAGGGAAAGAATTGGTACACTGTAGAATCTGTTTTAAAAAAGGAATTTCAGCCAACTCTTTTTTTAATACTGCTGCAAGAGGATTATCGCAGGTAGCTGCGATAGCCATAATATCGAACATTCCCTGATGATTTCCATACAGCAAAAATCCATTCTCTTTTGGAATATTTTCTGTTCCATGCACCTCTAAATCAATATTTCCGCTATAAACACCTAGTTTTAATATATATTGAATATGTTTATACTTTGTTTCCTCGTCATACTTTTCTGTATTCTTTGCATAGTGGCACAATTTTATCCATGCTGGCGGTACCTTCCAGAAGTTTCTCAATACCATTAAAACAAGTCGATTCACTTGAACTTTCCTCCGCTTCACTTTACTCGATTATCATTGCCATATTTTAGCACATTATTTTTCATATTACTATAATAGCTGAAAACAAATTTTACAATTCATTTACTACTATTGTCTGTTTCGTATCAAAAATGATACGCGATAAAAAGCAGCTGTCTGCTAATTTTTAAGCAAGACAACTGCTTTCTTAATGTTTCTACAACATTATGGCTAAGATATATCACAACTCTTTGTTTTCATGAATTTATTCACTTCTCAATGCCTCTACCGGATCTTTCTTAGCTGCACTTCTGGAAGGAATCAGACCTGAGAACAGGTTCAATACCTCACTGATAATTACAAGCGCTATTGCTGCTTCTATTGGCAGATGCGCTGACAATCCTGTCAAACCGGTCACACTATGAATAATTGCATTGATTGGAATGCATAACAAGTAAGTAATTACAACACCTAACGTACCGGATACAAAACCAATAATTACCGTCTCTGCATTGAACATAACAGAAACATTCTTCTTGGAAGCACCCATAGCACGCAAGATACCGATTTCTTTGGTTCTTTCCTGTACGGAAATCAATGTAATGACCGCAATCATAATAGAAGATACAACCAGAGAGATTCCTACAAATGCAATTAACACAT
>CAZSBV010000461.1:0-1275 GCA_964605105.1 uncultured Lachnospiraceae bacterium
ACATAAAGATACCACAGAAAGATTGGAGCAGATAAATCCTACGCTGGCTACGGAGGCAAGAAAAGTTTTGGATGTAAATAAGTCAGAAAGACATATCCGTGGTGGCATGGCGACCAAAGAAAAATATCTTCATAAGTAAAGAAAAAATCCGTGACTAATGTGTATATATCAGCGGATGATTTCTGATACAGACATAAAGTCACGGAGTGAAAATTATTGTATATATTGAATAAAAATATGTAGCTTAAAATTTCGATTTCATAAATTGTTTGGGCGTAATTCCTTTATATTTGTGAAAGGTTTTTATAAAGTAACTTTCGTCGTTAAATCCGCAGGAAATTGCCACTTCTTTAATGGTGATATCCTTAGTGGATAACATTTCACAGGCGCATTCTATACGATAATAATTCAAATAATCGATAGGAGTCCTTTCTGTAATACTTCTGAAATAGCGGCAGAAATACTTTGGATTCATACCTGCGATTTTGGAAAGAGTCTCTAAGGAAATGTTATTATTATAATTTTCAGAAATATATAACAGAACATTTTTCATGGAAGCCAGTCTTTCGGAAGAAACATTTTCATATTTATAATCGTCATAAAGATGCTCGTTGATGATGGTTCCCAGAAGCTGATATAAGTATCCTTGGACCATAAATTCATAACCTTTTTGCTTTCCGGCGAGAGAGTCGCACAATTCTGTAATTAAAGGTGCAATTTTCATACTCTTTTCGGATAAAAAAGTATGAATTGTGATTTTCCTTTCAATGATATCACGGATGATTTTGGAGCAGGCGTGATTATCTTTTAGTAAAATCTGTAAGTCAAAAACCACACATTCGTAAACGCAGTCTACCGGAGTGCCGCCGTGGAACATTCCGCTGGAAATAAAAATTACATCTCCGGCATGAAATTCTTTTGTGGTCTTTTCTAAATTCAAGTGAAACGAGCCGGAAACAATATGAATTAATTCGTATTGTGTATGCCAATGGTATTGCATTTCATATCTGGGACTATAAGGAGTCTGATGATAGTAAGCAATGGGGAAGTTAAAACTGCCCTGGGGCTTCCTTTCCTGGTAATCAATATATTTCATAAAATAAAGTCCTTTCGAAATAAAAAAGTGAATATTGTACTGTTTTTTTTTAGTATAACACTTTTGTTTTAAATTCTCAAACAGTATAATTATTACCATACGATAACGCCAGTGGGCGTAAATGAAAGATATTATAAGGAGGACTGATAATCATGGCAGAGAGCAGATTAATCGGAGGA
>CAZSBV010000462.1:0-1268 GCA_964605105.1 uncultured Lachnospiraceae bacterium
CCTGGAATAATGATGATACTGGCATCCCACACATTCCGACATGGATATTACTGACCGCTGTCGGAATACTGATGGTAATTTTATTTGTTATGTGTGGTTCATGGATTGAACCGTTTCTATTTCTCATTGGAATCGGATTTGCAGTCATAATCAATATGGGAACGAACTACTTTTTGGGAAGTGTGTCAGGTATTACATCTTCGATTTCGTCCATATTGCAGCTAATTCTTTCTATGGATTATTCTATCATCCTGATAAATAGATACAAACAAGAAAAGGAACGTTTCCCGGATAACAAGGAGGCTATGAAAGTAGCTGTAGAAAATTCATTTTCATCCATAGTATCAAGCGCCATGACAACGGTTATCGGACTCTTGATGCTTGTGTTTATGAGCTTTAAAATAGGCATGGATTTAGGTATTGTTTTGGCTAAAGGGGTATTCCTTAGCATGGTATGTGTATTAGTACTGATGCCGGGCGTATTTATTTTAAGTGATAAACTAATTCAGAAAACTGCTAAAAAAGAGCTGCACATTCCTATGAATTGGGCAGGTAATTTTTCTCATAAGGCGCGTTATGTTATAAGCGGCATATTCGTTGTACTTATGGTAGTAGCATATATTTTACAGCAGCAGACGGGTATTGTTTATACATTGCAAAAAGAAGATAAAGTGGCAGAGGTTTTTCAGGCAGATAATACACTTGTTTTAGTATATGAAACAAAAGATGAAAATGCCGTTTCTGATATCACAACATGGTTGAATGATGACGAAAATGTAAAGTCTGTTATGTCGTATTATACAATGCTTGCGACACCATATACCGCAGAGGAACTTTCAGAAGAGATTTCGCAGTTGAGTGATGAGATGCAATTAGATAAGAATGTGCTTGCCATGTTCTATTATGATTACTATGCGGGTGATGAAACTTTAGAAATGACCGCCGCTGAATTCCTTTCCTTTATTTCCGATACGGTTATGAATGACGAAACATTTTCCGAGTACATTGATGATGATATGAAAGAAAATGTGGAAATGCTGGACAAATTTGCTGATGCCGAAGTATTGACGAAGCCAATGAATGCAGAAGAATTAGCAGACTTCTTTGATATGGACGCAGAGAATATAAAAGATTTGTTTCTGCTTTACTATATTGAAGAAGGCGGTGTTTCCACCAGCAGTATGACATTGGCAACCTTTGCAGATTTTGTGACCAATGAAGTTGCAAAGGATCCCGATTACAGCTCCATGTTCGATGCATCTGTTTTA
>CAZSBV010000463.1:0-1263 GCA_964605105.1 uncultured Lachnospiraceae bacterium
AAATGAAAATTGGTCATATAATGAAAAAGATGCTTTGAACAGTGGAATCTTGATCGAGAAAGGTCATACTTTAATTGATAAATTGTTCGAGAGATAAGAAAAGCAATTGGATGAGAGAAAAATTGCTTAAAACATAAAATATAGTTGGATTATGGATTTTACATAAAATCGATAGAAAACTATGAGTGGAGGAGAATATGAAAAAAGTAGTGAAGTTTGGAGGAAGCTCTTTAGCCAGTGCGGAACAGTTCCGTAAAGTTGGTGATATTGTAAGAGCGGAAGAAGATAGAAGATATGTAGTACCTTCTGCACCTGGTAAAAGATTTAGTGGTGATACTAAAGTAACGGATATGTTATACGATTGCTACAGAACAGCAGAAGAAGGAGAAGACTTTAAAGGAAAATTAAAACTGATCAAAGCAAGATATGATGATATTATTTCCGGTTTAGGTCTGACACTTTCCTTGGATAGTGAATTTAAAATTATTGAAGAAAACTTTAAGAAGCATATTGGTGAAAATTATGCGGCATCCCGTGGGGAATATCTTAATGGTATTATCATGGCAGATTATCTTGGATTTGTGTTTGTAGATGCAGCGAAAGTAATCTTCTTTA
Organism: uncultured Lachnospiraceae bacterium; assembly: GCA_964605105.1. Classification (GTDB taxonomy): domain Bacteria; phylum Bacillota; class Clostridia; order Lachnospirales; family Lachnospiraceae; genus SFDP01. Next base: position 616 of record CAZSBV010000463.1, read on the forward strand.
AAGAAGATGGCACATGGGACGAAGAAAAAACAAAAGCAACCCTTGGTGCAGAATTAGCAAAACATGATAGAGCAGTTATTCCGGGATTTTACGGTGCTCTTCCTAATGGTACAGTAAAAACATTTTCACGAGGTGGTTCCGATATTACCGGCTCTATTGTAGCTCAGGCAGTACATGCAGATGTTTATGAAAACTGGACAGATGTTTCCGGTTTCTTAATTGTAGACCCACGTATCATCAAAGATCCTGTTGGAATTGAAACTATCACTTATAGAGAACTTCGAGAGCTTTCTTACATGGGAGCGACAGTATTGCATGAAGACGCAATTTTCCCGGTCAGAAAAGAAGGTATTCCGATTAATATCCGTAATACCAATGCACCTCAGGATAATGGTACATGGATTGTGGAAAGCACCTGTCAGAAGTCTAAATACATTATCACAGGTATTGCCGGTAAAAAAGGTTTCTGTTCTATCAATATTGAAAAAGATATGATGAACTCTGAAATCGGATTTGGCAGAAAAGTACTTAATGTATTTGAAGATAATGGGATTTCCTTTGAACATGTTCCATCCGGAATTGATACCATGACTGTATTTGTTCATCAGGATGAATTTATGGATAAAGAACAGCAGGTAGTAACAGGAA
>CAZSBV010000464.1:0-1256 GCA_964605105.1 uncultured Lachnospiraceae bacterium
CAAGAGTGTCTGTTCAGAAAGCATGTTTTGTATTAGATGCTATCAGAGGTAAAGACGTAACAACTGCTTTAGCAATCTTAGAATACAACCCAAGATATGCTTCCAGTCTTATTAAAAAATTATTAGAATCAGCAATTGCAAACGCTGAAAATAACAACGGAATGAACCCAGAAAACCTCTACATTGCAGAATGTTATGCAAATAAAGGACCTACAATGAAGAGAGTAAAACCTAGAGCACAGGGTAGAGCTTATAGAATCGAAAAGAGAATGAGCCACATTACTGTAGTGCTTGATGAAAGATAGGAGGAAAAATAATGGGACAGAAAGTTAATCCTCATGGTCTGAGAGTTGGTGTTATCAAAGAGTGGGATTCTAAATGGTATGCAGAAAATGCTGATTTCTCAGAATTTTTAGTAGAAGATTACAACATTAGAAAATTTTTAAAAGAAAAATTATATGCTGCCGGAATTTCTAAAATTGAAATCGAAAGAACATCCGACAGAGTAAAAGTTATCATTCACACAGCTAAACCAGGTGTTGTTATTGGTAAAGGCGGTGCTGAAATCGAAGTAACAAAGAAAGAACTTTCTAAATTAACAGATAAGAAAGTTTTAGTAGATATCAAAGAAATCAAGAGACCTGACAAAGATGCTCAGTTAGCAGCAGAAAACGTTGCAGCTCAGCTTGAAAACCGTGTGGCTTTCAGAAGAGCAATGAAGTCTGTAATGGGTAGAGCAATGAAATCTGGCGCTTTAGGTATCAAAACAAGTTGTTCAGGACGTCTTGGTGGAGCAGATATGGCTCGTACAGAGTTCTATAGCGAAGGTACTATTCCACTTCAGACACTTAGAGCAGATATCGATTATGGTTTTGCAGAAGCAGATACCACATACGGTAAAGTAGGTGTTAAAGTATGGATCTATAAAGGCGAAGTACTTCCTACTAAAGGAAACAAGGAAGGGAGCGATAAATAATGTTAATGCCAAAAAGAGTGAAACGTCGTAAACAGTTCCGTGGTTCTATGGCAGGAAAAGCTTTACGCGGTAACACAATTACACACGGTGAGTTCGGTCTTGTAGCGGCTGAACCATGTTGGATTAGATCTAACCAGATCGAAGCAGCACGTATTGCGATGACTCGTCATACAAAACGTGGTGGTAAAGTTTGGATCAAGATTTTCCCAGATAAACCAGTAACATCAAAACCAGCAGAAACACGTATGGGTTCCGGTAAAGGAACATTAGAATACTGGGT
>CAZSBV010000465.1:0-1254 GCA_964605105.1 uncultured Lachnospiraceae bacterium
CATACTCATACATAATAACCTCAAGACTTTGATTTGTCAATAAGGTTTTTATAACTTTTTTAAGTTTTTTCTCTATTTTTTCTTAGTTTCTAGCATATGATAATTCTTATCTATTTCTATGGTTTCATCCCTAAAGAAAAGTAATAAGCTGCCATCTGGGAACGGGAGCTGAATTCTTCCGTCTCTATTAATTCAGCAACTTCCTCCTTGGTAAAGAAACAGGGAACAATTTTTTCATTCGCAGAAGTATGGTCTGCCAATTGTCCTTCTGTTTCCACAAACGCAAAGTAGGTTGTGGTATCAGAAAAGCCAACAGCTGCAAAGGACGGCGGCAAGACTTTTAAAATTCTTTTCACCTTTAAGCCTGTTTCCTCATACAATTCACGCTCAATACACTGTTCCAGAGTTTCCCCCTGTTCCAGCATACCGGCACACAAATTATAGATACTTTTATTAATACTCATACGAAATTCTTTGAGTAACATAATTTTATTGTCCTGAAATGCCACAATAGAAACACCACTGGGACGCATTCCCAATTCTTCCTTAGAGGTAATCTCCTTACGGCTTACCATTTCATACTTCTTTTCTTTACCTTCTTTATTTAAATAAGTAAGTTCATAGTTTTTCAGATATTTGCCATCATGAACTTTTTCTAACTTTAATAATTTCATTTCTATTTTGTTTCCCCTTAATTTGTATACCTAATGTTGATTCATATAGTCAATAAACTCTTGTGTTTTCGACCAGTACTTAATTCCCCAATTTTCAAAATTCCATTCATCCATGTAATTATTACATTCATAATCAATATAATAAATCAATTCATCTTGCACGATGAAATTCGTCGGAAAATAATCTATATTTAATCCCGCTGAATATATTATCTTTGCCATCTCCTGCATTTGGTTTAAATATGTATCTTTCATTGCATCATTTTTAACTAATTCATATATCGTTGGACCATCAATATATTCTTTCAAAATCCTTTCATTTAAAATATCAATATCCAACATTTTAGGAATTCTAATTCCTGTTTCTACTAATCTGGCATAATCATTACGTTCTGCCTCTATCTTATTGCCAAACGAATAGTATTCACATGGTTCATGATGTATTTGCTTTAGTACATAATAGTTACCTTCTCTTTCAGCTAAGTAAGAATAGCCTCCTTTTCCATGCCCCAACAATTTTACTATTCTGTATTCTATGTGATTAACGCTCATTACATTTTGCATACTTTGCCTCCAAAAA
>CAZSBV010000466.1:0-1251 GCA_964605105.1 uncultured Lachnospiraceae bacterium
ATAGTCGCACTTCCTAGAATTATGGTATGATAAATTAGTTTTATTATATCACTATCGGAGGATTATCATGAATACAACTACAACACATTGGACTTCCATCTGGGGAAATGCCGTTTCCATCGCGGAAAACAGACCGGAAAGTTACAGTAAAAATATCACCTTACGTTATCCTATTTATTCTCATTTTTCCGGTAACGCAGTCCGCCTTACCTTTGATAATTACTGCGGAACAGAAGCCATTACTATTAATAAAACAACCTTACTGATTAACAATGAATTTGTTACAGTTACTTTTAATGACAATCCTGCCATTACGATTCCGGCGGGAGAACGTATTGTTTCTGATGAAATCAAATGTGACGTGAAAGCCAAGACTATCTTTTTTGTAAGTTTTTATCTGGAAGATTATACTCAGATGCGTTCCATGGTCTATGCCAGCGGTCCACTTTCTACCGGTATCTATGCTATTAGTGATATGACAGATGAAAGAGATATTCCAATCAATATTTCCCGTAATACAAATAATTTTTACTTCTTAAGCAATGTTTCTGTTCTTACAGAAAACAGCAACCGTTGCATTGTTTGTTACGGAGATTCCATCACTGCCCAGGATTGGCCTAATTACCTTGCACTTCGCTGTCGTGAAGAAGGCTATGACCATACTTCCGTCATCCGTCGTGCTACCAGCGGTTCCCGTATTTTAAGAGAATATTATGATATTACATACGAATCTTACGGCTTAAAAGGAACCAATCGCTTTGAACACGAAGTTCCTACCGACGGAGCTGATACTGTGATTATTCAACAGGGAATCAATGACATTATTCATCCCGTAGGCGTAGAGATAAACCCTTTCCGCCCTATGAGTGATATGCCTACCTTAGAAGAATTAATTGATGGTATGAAATATTATATTTCCAAAGCCCGCTCCTACGGCTATAAAGTTTATCTTGGAACCCTTCTCCCCATTGAAGGCTGGAGAACCTATGCTGATTTCAGGGAAAAATTAAGAAATGAATTTAACGACTGGATGCGCACCACCGATTTAGTGGATGGCTGCATTGATTTTGATAAAGCACTCTGCGATCCGGATAATCCAAGTGCCTTTCTTCCTGCTTTTGACAGCGGCGACCACCTTCATCCAAGTAAGGAAGGATACCAAAAAATGGCAGAAACAGTGTTGACAGAGATTTTAAATTAATGTTTATCCTTCTCATCCAAGCCCATTCGCAGACCTTCGGTCTTGCTCAT
>CAZSBV010000467.1:0-1250 GCA_964605105.1 uncultured Lachnospiraceae bacterium
TCGCCATACCAGCGAAAACCCATTTGCATTGGCATAAGATATACCTCCCTTTTTTTATGTTAAACATTTTTAACTAGGGTGATTATAACATAAAAATAAGACAGTTACAAAACGGAAAAATTGAAAAAATATGGGAAACGAAAGATGAAATAAAAATAGAATGAAAATTGTCCTATTTTCCCTAAAAAAAATAAGGTATAGTGAAAAACTATTTGATAAAATAAAAAAGGTATAGTATAAAAAAGATATAACTAAAAAAGGAGCATACGAAAATGAAATTAAACAGTGCAGAATTAGTAAACAAAGCTCTTTGGGAAGAGAAGGGTTATATTCTCCCAAAATACGACAGAGATGCAGTAATGGCAGCAACAAAAGAAAATCCATTCTGGATTCACTTTGGCGGCGGTAACATTTTCAGAGCATTTCAGGCAAATGTAGTTCAGAACTTATTAAATGATGGCAGCCTTGACAGAGGTCTTGTTGTAGCAGAAGGTTTTGACTACGAAATTATTGAAAAAATGTATCGTCCAAACGATGACTATACATTATTAGTTACTTTGAAAGCAAACGGAAGCGTAGAGAAAACTGTAGTTGGAAGTATTATGGAATCTTGTATTCTTGATTCTGAAGATGACAAAGAATTCGGAAGACTTCGTGAAATCTTTGAAAAAGATTCTTTACAGATGGCATCTTTCACAATCACAGAAAAAGGTTACTCTTTAGTAAACGGAAAAGGTGAACTTCTTCCGGCGGTAGAAGCTGACTTTACAGCAGGTCCAAATAAACCAGTTAGTTATATCGGTAAAGTGGTTTCTTTATTATACACTCGTTATCAGGCAGGACAGAAACCAATCGCTATGGTAAGTATGGACAACTGTTCTCATAACGGTGACAAATTATACGATGCAGTAAATGCTTTTGCTGAAAAATGGGCTGCAAACGGAACAGCTGATGCAGGTTTTGTTGCTTACATCAATGACAAATCCAAAGTTTCCTTCCCATGGTCCATGATCGACAAGATCACACCTAGACCAGACGCAAGTGTGGAAGACATTTTAAGAGCAGACGGCTTAGAAGGATTAGACCCTGTAATTACATCTAAAAATACTTATGTTGCACCATTCGTAAACGCAGAAGAATGTGAATACCTTGTAATCGAAGATGCATTCCCTAACGGACGCCATGAAGCTTTAGAAAAAGGCGGCTTAATGTTCACAGAACGTGAAACAGTAGACAAAGTAGAAAAAATG
>CAZSBV010000468.1:0-1249 GCA_964605105.1 uncultured Lachnospiraceae bacterium
TTACCATTTGTGCCTCGTGAAAAATTATTTGCAACCTTGATGGAAGCAAAAAAATGGGCAGAGGATATTGGTGTTGTAACAGTAGGGGATTTAAATAAAGCTATTTGTGAACAGCGTCTTCAGGATGTAATCTTAATGCAGGAAGCTTTGCAGGAGAGAAAGATTGCAGAAATCGCCAGTGAAATTGCAAAGCGTGGTAATGTGAAATTTGTTATGATTGCGGGGCCATCTTCTTCCGGAAAGACAACGTTGTCCCACAGATTATCTATACAACTTCGTACTCACGGTTTGAAACCTCATCCGATTGCGGTAGATGATTATTTTGTAAACAGAGAGCTAACACCCAGAGATGAAAATGGGGATTACAATTTTGAATGTTTGGAAGCCATTGACGTAGAGCAGTTCAATAATGATATGTTGGATTTGCTTGCGGGAAAAACGGTGGAAATGCCAAGATTCAATTTTAAGACCGGTCAGCGAGAATATCGAGGCGATTATAAGACATTAGGACCGGAAGACATTTTGGTAATCGAAGGAATTCATGGATTAAATGATAAGATGTCCCATGCACTTCCGCAGGAAAGTAAATATAAGATATATATCAGTGCATTGACCTGTTTAAATGTTGATGAGCATAATCGTATTCCGACCACAGACGGAAGATTACTCCGTCGTATGGTGCGAGATGCAAGAACCAGAGGAACCAGTGCAAGACGTACTTTGGAAATGTGGAATTCTGTAAGAAGAGGTGAAGAACAGAATATTTTCCCATATCAGGAAAGTGCTGACGCTATGTTTAACTCAGCAACTATTTATGAATTGGCAATGTTAAAAATTCATGCGGAACCGTTGCTATTTGGTATTAAGAAAGAAGATCCGGAGTATTTTGAGGCAAAAAGACTTTTAAAATTTTTAGGATATTTCTTAGGAATAGGAAATGAAGAACTTCCGATGAACTCTATTGTAAGAGAATTTGTTGGAGGAAGTTGTTTTAAAGTATAGATGAAAATTTAGTATTGTTAAGTTTTTATAATAAGTCAGGTGATTTTTTAAGAAAAAATTTACTTGCAAGAAAAAAGAAATGTATTATAATCTAACTATTCAGAGCGAGTTCGAAAATCTTTCAGATTTCCTCGCTATGGCTTCTCGCCAAATGAATTTATAAGTGGGATAAGTGATCGCGGCTGTTTTTAACAGGTGAGGAAAGTCCGGGCTTCATAGGGCAGGATGCCGGATAACGTCCGGTGGA
>CAZSBV010000469.1:0-1245 GCA_964605105.1 uncultured Lachnospiraceae bacterium
TTAATTCGATGGAAACTTTGTACTCGTTTAATAATCTGCTAACTACTACGTCTAAATGCTGGTCGCCCATACCTGCAAGCAATGTCTGTCTGTTTTCGCCATCGTTGATTGCTTTTAATGTAAGGTCTTCATGCATCATTTTCTGTAAGGACTGGGAAATCTTGTCGATATCACCTTTGTTAACAGCTTTGTATCTCTTATATGTATATGGTGTGGAAATATCTGTTTTTCCATACATAATTGTATTAGCTTTTGTAGATAATGTATCACCGGTTCTTGCTGCTGTTAATTTAGCAATTGCTCCGATATCACCTGCATGAAGTTCTTTCACTTCAATTGCTTTTCCACCCTGCATTACATATAATTTATTAATCTTTTCTTCTACATCTTTGTCTTTGTTGTAGATAACATCATCCGCTTTGATAACACCGGAACAAACCTTAATTAAGGAGTATTTTCCGATAAATGGATCTACGATTGTTTTCCAGATGTATGCAGATTTTGCTTTTGCGAAATCATAATCAGCTTCAAAGATTTCGTTCGTTTTTAAAGAAATACCTTTGCATTCTTTGTTTTCAGGACTTGGGAAGTATTTCACAATATCATCAAGTAATGTATAAATACCCTGACAAAGAGTATTGGAACCCATAGTCATAGGAACTACAGAGCCATCCATAACGTTTGTTCTGAGTGCTGCACGGATTTCAGCTTCTGAGAATGTGTCTCCACCAAAGTAACGTTCCATGAACTCTTCACTTGTTTCTGCTACTGTTTCCATTAATGTCTCTTTGTATAATTCTAAGTTTGGTTTGCTGTAGTCAGGGATTTCACATTCTACAACGTCTTTACCCTGCCATCTGTTACCTGTTTCAGAAATAACGTTGATATAACCAACGAATTTTTCATTTTCACGGATTGGAAGGTGGAATGGAGCCATCTTCTTACCATAGGCTTCTGTCATGCTTTCAACTACATTTTTGAAAGATGCATTGTCGATATCCATTTCTGTAACGAATACCATACGAGGTAATTTATATTTGTCACAAAGTTCCCAAGCTTTCTGTGTTCCGACTTCAACACCGGATTTACCGGAAACAACGATGATAGCTGCATCTGCTGCTGAAACTGCTTCTTCAACTTCACCAACAAAGTCAAAATATCCAGGTGTATCTAAAATATTAATCTTGCATCCTTCCCATTCAATCGGAACTACAGATGCAGAAATAGAAATCTGTCTTTTCTGTT
>CAZSBV010000470.1:0-1234 GCA_964605105.1 uncultured Lachnospiraceae bacterium
TAGAAAGAAGAGAGGTAAGAAAAATGGCATTTTATTATTCAGAACCATCCCATACTTTTAGTGAATATCTGCTCGTTCCGGGCTATTCTTCTAAAGAATGTATTCCGGACAGAGTTTCCTTGGAAACACCTGTTGTTAAGTTTAAAAAAGGTGAAGAATGTCCTTTAACTATGAATATTCCTATGGTATCTGCAGTTATGCAGTCCGTATCCGGTGAAAACATGGGTATTGCTCTTGCAAAAGAAGGCGGAATTGCTTTTATCTATGTTTCTCAGCCAATCGAACAGCAGGCAGAAATGGTGCGCAAAGTAAAACGTTCCAAAGCTGGTTTTGTACCCAGTGATTCTAATTTGCATGTAGATAATACTATGCGTGATGTTGTAGCTTTGAAAGAAGCCACAGGTCATTCTACTATGGCTGTTACAGATGACGGAACAGGCACAGGAAAATTACTTGGTATTGTTACCGGTCGTGATTATCGTGTCAGCAGAATGGATCCGGATACAAAAGTATCTGAATTTATGACACCATTGGAAAAACTGATTACAGCTCCGGAAGGAACTACTTTAAAAGAAGCTAATAATATTATCTGGGATAACAAACTTAACTCTCTTCCAATTGTAGATAAAGATGGTCATTTGGTGGCATTTGTTTTCCGTAAAGACTATGACCTTCATAAAAGCAATCCATTATCTTTATTGGATGAAGACAAACGTTACATCGTAGGTGCAGGTATCAATACCCGTGACTATGCAGAACGTGTACCTGCTCTTGTAGAAGCAGGGGTTGATGTATTAGTAATTGACTCTTCGGAAGGATTTTCTGAATGGCAGGCAATTACCTTAAAATGGATTCGTGACCACTATGGTGATTCCGTAAAAGTTGGTGCAGGTAACGTTGTAGATGGAGAAGGATTCCGCTACCTTGCAGATGCAGGTGCTGACTTTGTTAAGATCGGTATCGGTGGAGGATCTATCTGTATCACTCGTGAAACAAAGGGTATTGGTCGTGGACAGGCAACTGCAGTTATTGATGTAGCAGCAGAAAGAGATAAATATTTTGAAGAAACAGGAATTTATGTTCCGATTTGTGCAGACGGTGGTATCGTACATGATTATCATATGACCTTAGCACTTGCTATGGGAGCTGACTTCTGTATGTTAGGCCGTTACTTCTCCAGATTTGATGAATCTCCAACAAGTAAAGTCATGGTAAACGGAAGTTACATGAAAGA
>CAZSBV010000471.1:0-1232 GCA_964605105.1 uncultured Lachnospiraceae bacterium
TATGCTCTTTCAATACCTAATTTAATAATAATTAAAGTTTTACTGTAGAAACTTTTACACCAGGTCCCATTGTGGAAGCTAATGTTACGCTTCTTAAATACTGTCCTTTTAATGCACTTGGTTTTGCTTTAAGAATAGCATCCATTAATGCACGGAAGTTTTCTTCTAATTTTTCTTCTGAGAAAGAAGCTTTACCGATTGGACAGTGAATAATATTGTTCTTGTCTAATCTGTATTCAATCTTACCAGCTTTGATATCGTTGATAGCTTTTGTAACGTCCATTGTTACTGTACCAGCTTTTGGGTTTGGCATTAAGCCTTTTGGTCCGAGAACTTTACCGAGACGACCAACAACACCCATCATATCAGGAGTAGCTACAACAACGTCGAAGTCTAACCATCCTTCATTCTGGATCTTTGGAATTAATTCGTCTCCGCCTACGTAATCAGCACCAGCTGCTTCTGCTTCGTTTACTTTATCACCTTTAGCAAATACTAAAACTTTTACAGTTTTACCTGTACCGTTTGGTAATACTACCGCACCACGAATCTGCTGTTCAGCGTGACGTCCGTCACAACCTGTTCTGATGTGAATTTCTACTGTTTCATCAAATTTAGCAACTGCTGTTTTCTTTACTAAAGCAATAGCTTCAGCTGGTTCGTACTGAGTAGCACGATCCACTAATTTAGCAGTTTCATTATATTTTTTACCATGTTTCATTATTCTTACTCCTCCTAAATTAATCTTCTACTGTGATACCCATACTTCTAGCAGTACCAGCAATCATGCTCATAGCTGCTTCTAAGCTAGCTGCGTTTAAGTCTGGCATTTTCATTTCTGCGATTTCCTGTAATTTCGCTTTAGAAATCTTAGCTACTTTTGTTTTGTTAGGAACGCCTGAACCAGATTTGATGTTACAAGCCTGTTTCAATAATACTGCTGCAGGTGGAGTTTTTGTAATAAAGCTGAAACTTCTATCTGCATAAACTGTAATAACAACCGGAATGATAAGACCATTCTTATCAGCAGTTCTTGCATTGAACTGTTTTGTAAATTCAACAATGTTTACACCATGCTGACCAAGAGCTGGTCCAACAGGTGGTGCTGGTGTTGCTTTACCACCAGGGATCTGTAATTTAATGTATCCTACTACTTTTTTTGCCATGATGGCACCTCCTATAAATATATATTGTGGTCTATGGGCTAGGTAACCCTTCCACCGTTCAACGAC
>CAZSBV010000472.1:0-1226 GCA_964605105.1 uncultured Lachnospiraceae bacterium
GCTCCGGAAACCCCTAATGCACCAATCATGGTATTGCCGATCATTAAAGGTTCGCCTCCGCCTAATATCATTACTTTCCCGTCATTGGAAAACTGTAATCCATACAGCGATTCCCCGGGACGGCACAAATCTGCCAGTTTTGCTGTGGACATCTGGAACGCTGTGGAAGTAAAGGTTTTGTTTATTGCAACATCAAAACTTCCATGATAGGCACCATCCATACAATGAACTGCTATTGGTCGTCCTGCTGCGTTTGAAACCGCCACTACTACCGCAAGTCCCATTTCTTTTGCCTTATTCTCTACAGCCTCTATCAGTTTCACCGCCACTTCCAAGGTCATCATCTCTTTTAAGATGGCACCTTCAGCGGCTTTACTGATCATAGTTTCCAGTTTTGTATTATTCATATTCTTATTTGCCTAACTGCATTAAAATTCTCTGTGTGATTTCAGCTACTAATTTTTCATTATCATCTTTACATTCACCTTTGCCGTGTCCGCCACAGTTTCCGCCACAGTTATGGCAATTTTCTTTTCCTTTATTTAAGCAGAGGTTTGCAGGATGACGTCCTGGAAGACCCATTTTTCTTCTAATTTCGTATAACTGTTCAATCTGCTGTTTGTCGAATTCTTTTGGTCCGCCGAGCTGTTTAGCTTTGTATAATAATTCAGCGTAGAATTCAAGAGATTCCATCTTCATGTATGCAGCCATAAGGTCTGTAGACCATGTTAAAGCACCATGGCTTTCAAGTAATACTGCGTCGAAGTATTCCAAGTATGGTTCTAATCTGTCAGGAATTTCCATTGTAGATGGGCATCCATAAGGAGCAATCGGAACACATCCTAATGCGATAACAGCTTCAGGCATGATTGGCTGTGTTAAAGGAATACCTGCAATTGCAAAGCTTGTTGCAAATGTAGGATGAGCATGAACTACAGCCCCTACGTCAGGTCTCTTAGCATATACTCTCATATGCATTTTGATTTCAGAAGATGGTTTGAAACCTTTGTTAGCCTGAATAACATTACCCTGTGCGTCTACTTTACAAATGAATTCCGGTGTCATGAAACCTTTAGAAACACCTGTAGGTGTACATAAGAATTCATTGTCATTAAGTTTTACAGAGATGTTACCGTCATTTGCTGCTACCATGTTACGGTCATAGATTCTTTTACCTACGTCACACATCATTTTTTTAATTTCGTATTCGTTCAGTGCCATTTTTT
>CAZSBV010000473.1:0-1224 GCA_964605105.1 uncultured Lachnospiraceae bacterium
CTTCTTCATCGCCTGCTGCCAAAGCTGCTTCCTGTGCTTTGAAACGTTCTCTCTGATCGATTGGATCGTTTAATTCAGAGTAAGCGTTACACATTTCACGAGCTGTGATGAATAATTCAAAACGTTCTACCAATTCAGGCTGATCCGGTTTTCTCTTGGTTAATGGAGAAATTTCTACCGGATGATCCATGATGAAGGTAGGCTGAATTAAGTGTTCTTCTACAAATTCTTCAAAGAATAAGTTGATGATGTCACCACGAGTATGTCTGTCTTCGTAATGAACTTCTTTTTCATCAGCGATAGCTTTTGCTTCTTCTGTAGTCTTGATTTCGTTGAAATCAATTCCTGTATATTTCTTGATTGCATCAATCATGGTAAGTCTTTCGAAAGGTTTACCAAGGTCGATTTCTACATCACCGTAAGGAATTAAAGTTGTACCACATACTTCCTGTGCTACGTGACGGAACATGTTTTCTGTTAAATCCATCATTCCGTAGTAGTCTGTGTATGCCTGATATAATTCCATCAATGTAAATTCCGGATTGTGTCTTGTATCTAAACCTTCGTTACGGAATACACGGCCGATTTCGTAAACTTTTTCCATACCGCCTACGATTAATCTCTTTAAGTATAACTCTAAGGAAATACGTAATTTTACATCTTCATCCAAAGCATTGTAATGTGTTTCAAAAGGTCTTGCTGCAGCTCCACCTGCATTGCTTACAAGCATTGGTGTTTCTACTTCCAAGAATCCCTGTCCATCTAAGTAACGACGGATAGAGCTGATGATCTGGGAACGTTTTACAAAAGTATCTCTTACGTCCTGATTCATAATTAAGTCAGTGTAACGCTGACGATAACGGATATCTGTATTTGTTAATCCATGATATTTTTCAGGAAGAACCTGTAAACTCTTGGAAAGTAAAGTTACTTCACTGGCATGTACAGAAGTTTCCCCTGTTTTTGTTTTGAAAACTTCACCTTTGATACCTACAAGGTCACCCACATCATATTTCTTGAAGTCTGCATATGCTTCTTCGCCGATGCTGTCTCTTGCAACATAAGACTGGATATTTCCCTGTAAATCCTGTACGTTACAGAAAGAAGCTTTACCCATAACACGTTTGAACATAATACGTCCTGCGATAGATACGCTCTGTCCTTCTAAAGTTTCAAAGTTATCTTTGATTTCCTGACTGTGATGTGTCTGTTCATATTTTGTAA
>CAZSBV010000474.1:0-1215 GCA_964605105.1 uncultured Lachnospiraceae bacterium
CTTCTATTACCTTTTGGTTTGCTTCTATTTCTTTTTGTTGTTCCTCTACCATATATTTTGCTAAGTTTTGATCCATAATTCTAAGTTCTTCTGAAAAAAATCCCATGACACCCTCCACATTCCGACACATTTGATACAACGTTTCATACATAGCTCTAAATTCCGGATATGTTGTAATCAGCTCAACAATTTTTTCCGGATCGTCACACCCTAAAAATGTTAACCACGCTTCCAGCTTTGTCTCTATAGCTTTATTTTGCATGTTCCTATGGAAGATGTCAAGAGAAATCATTACGTATTCCTGTAATAATTCTAACTGTAAACCGCTATCAAATACTTGTTTTGAACGATGGATATATTTTTGTGGAAGTGCTTTCAATTCCTTGGGACTTTTTTCATAAAGAATAATTAGAAATACATTTTTAATTTGATAATAAGAAAATTTTTCTTTCTGCTGACTACGAACACGTTTATATTGTCTCAAAAGCATATCTGCACTGTAACATGCGCTACGCTGTCCCGGAAAATGATATCCCACTTTCTGTACTTCTACATTTGCAATAGAACCATCCTCCAATTCAACAATAATATCCGTAATCAACAAAGCTGATTCGTCTGCAATCCTGGTAGAATCATTAGCTAAAATTTGTCGTATCTTAACTTTTCGATTCAACAAGACACTTAATAGTTCTTCCAATCTTTCAGGTGCATATTCCGGATTCATAGCCTCTTTAAAAAAAGAATCATATAAAATTTTTATTCCCTTCACACCGGTACAGAAATCCAAAAATTCTTTTTGCCTCTCTTCCTCCCAGCCATAAAAAGTTTTTCTCATCTTTTCACTCTTTTGAATCTTCTCCAACAATTCTTCCCTATCGTGAATCAAAGGAAAATGTTGTTTCAATTTGTTTGTCATTGGCAATAATTCCTTTCCTAATATTAAATTTGAATGGTAAAAAATAAGCATATGTTTCATGGAATCGTAAATAGACGGCGACTGCCGATAGAATAGTTTCATTTGATTCAAGATTTATGTATGCTTTATAGGATTTTATATCGTTATAACAAAAATGTCAATACATTATTTCAGCAAAGAATATCTATAAACCAAAGCATCCAAGAGCCTTTTCCAGCTTTGCTTTTGGATATGAAAAGGCCGACAACCATTATTCCTTATCTACATTCCGGAATACATTCTTTGTCGACCTTGCTTCA
>CAZSBV010000475.1:0-1213 GCA_964605105.1 uncultured Lachnospiraceae bacterium
CATTTGGTGTTATTGGTGCAATTACACCTGCAACAAACCCATCCGAAACAGTAATCTGTAACAGCATTGGTATGATCGCAGGTGGTAATACGGTAGTATTCAACCCACATCCAAATGCAAAGAAAACAACAATTTTTACAATTAATATGATCAACGAAGCTTCCTTAGAAGCAGGCGGACCAGACAACATCGCAGTAACTGTAGAAGTTCCAACTATGGAATCCAGTTCTATTATGATGAAACATCCGGCAATTCACTTGTTAGTAGCAACAGGTGGTCCCGGTGTAGTAACAGCAGTTCTTTCTTCCGGAAAGAGAGCTATCGGTGCCGGTGCAGGTAACCCACCTGTATTAGTTGACGAAACAGCAGATGTAAGAAAGGCAGCAAAAGACATCATCAACGGATGTACATTTGACAACAACCTTCCTTGTATCGCAGAAAAAGAAATCGTTGCAGTAGACAGTGTTGCAGACGAATTAATGAACTACATAATTTCTGAAAATGGCGGCTACTTAGCAAGCAAAGAAATTCAGGATAAATTAGTACAAACAGTATTTACTCCTAAGGGAGCTCTTAACAGAAAATGCGTAGGTAGAAGTGCACAGGCACTCTTGGCAATGGTTGGTGTAAACGTTGGACCGGAAATCCGTTGTATCGTATTTGAAGGTGAAAAAGAACATCCATTGATTGCAGAAGAATTGATGATGCCAATCTTAGGTATGGTTCGTGTTAAGAGTTTTGAAGAAGGTGTGGAAGCAGCAGTTTGGTTAGAGCATGGCAATCGTCATTCAGCTCACATCCATTCTAAGAATGTTGATCACATTACTACATATGCAAAAGCATTAGATACAGCAATCTTAGTTAAAAATGGTCCTAGCTACGCAGCATTAGGATTTGGTGGCGAAGGTTATTGTACATTTACAATCGCTTCCAGAACAGGTGAAGGCTTAACAGCAGCTCACAGCTTTACAAAGAGCAGACGCTGTACAATGTCAGACAGCCTTTGCATTAGATAATAGAAGGAGAATAAAATCATGGCAGTAAGAGAACAGGATGTTGAATTAATCGTTAGACAGATCCTGAGCGAAATGGGAACCAAAGCAGCAGCTCCCGCAGCGAGTGCTCCAAAGGCAGCAGCTAATGGTATTCCTGCTACAGCTCGTGTAGCTATGCTTACAGAATTAGGTAAATTCGAATTAAAAGAATACCCAAT
>CAZSBV010000476.1:0-1205 GCA_964605105.1 uncultured Lachnospiraceae bacterium
ATTTCACGCCACTCGAGATCTCCTCTGTCTAAAGATTTTATCAGAAGTTCTGCAGTTGCTAAGTTTGTCGCAAATGGAATATTATGAGAGTCACAAATTTTAACAATATTATGAACATCAGGTTCATGTGACTTACTGGTCAAAGGGTCACGTAAGAAAATGACAAGGTCAATCTGATTGTGTTCGATCTGAGCACCTAGCTGCTGGTCGCCCCCTAAATGACCTGCAAGATATTTGTGTACAGTTAAGTTTGTAACCTCTTCGATTAATCTTCCGGTAGTTCCGGTTGCATACAATTCATTTTTAGATAAAATTCCTCGATATGCAATACAGAAATTCTGCATCAACTTCTTTTTTGCATCATGTGCAATAAGTCCAATATTCATCTTATTAAGCCCCTCCGATAATCTATAATATTAATATTTTTTTGCCTGTAATCTTATATTTAATAAAATACCTATTGCGGCATATAAGCTAACTAAAGATGTAAGTCCATAACTGACAAATGGGAACGGAATACCTGTATTGGGTAATAGTCCGGTAGCCACAGACATATTTAAAAAACTTTGAAAACCAATCAAAGCTGCAACTCCACTGGCAATAATGGAACCGGCAAGATCCTTGGAAAGTCGCGCAATATTAATACATTCCAGAACAATGAGCAGTACCAATATAATCACACCGCAGGCACCTGCAAATCCTAATTCCTCTCCTATGACTGCGTAAATAAAGTCAGTCTGAGGTTCTGAAATAAAGTTACCATTTTTTACAGATGCAATAACATTGTTATTTAGCCCTTTCCCCCAAAGCTGCCCGGAACCGATTGCGGTCATGGAATTAATAGTCTGATAAGCAATGGTGTCTGCATATTTTTCGGGCTGTAACCAGGCAAGGATTCGTCCGGCCTGATAATCTTTTATAATTTGCTGATCCGGCTGCAATATGAGGAAAAAGAATATTCCAACGACCGGAATAATTACGGCAAGAACACTGCCTACAATTTTATAGCTTAATCCTCCAATAAACAACATAACACAGAAAATAACCACAATCATAATACTTGTGGATAAATCAGGCTGCATGTATACCAGTAAAAGTGGAATCCCCAGTAGTACGGCACAAATAACCAAAAATTTTAAGGTATTTATATTCTCTCTATATTTCATAATAAACTGTGCAAAGAATAAAATCAATAAAATTTTCGC
>CAZSBV010000477.1:0-1204 GCA_964605105.1 uncultured Lachnospiraceae bacterium
TCACAATCACTACTTTTGATTTCTTCTTATACTTTTCAGGATGTTCTTCTCCCGGCTGATATTTTGGCATCTTTGCCAAAAGTTCAGGGTCCTCTATCCTTTTTTCTATTGCTCTGCTTCTTGCAATGTTGACTTCTTTTGGTGCATCAACCATAATTCTGGTCTGTCCGCCACCGCCGCCTAAAAATACGATTTTGACATCATCGCCAACCATTATGTATTCACCATTTTTTACTGACATTCGAAGCATTTTGATTCCTCCTTGAATGAAAATTAATTATTTCCTTATAATAGATGTATAGAAAAAAGTAACTTAATGCCTATTGTGTTGAATTTTTATAAAATCAAAAAAAGCCCATTTTATAGGCTTTTCAGGTATTTTTATAAGATTTTGTAGCTCTTTTTTATAACTTTATTTTTTTGAAAATTTTATCCTTATCATCCTGTTCAATTCCTAAATATCGCTTGGTAATATTAAAAGATGAATGATTAAAAACCGTAACCAGAAGTACCGGCGGTACGCCCTGTTTCCACGCATGATAACCAAATGTTTTTCTAAGTGAATGACAACTGATGATACCTGAAATATTATAATAATCAGCCGCTTCTTTTATGATGCGGAATGCCTGTGTCCTGGTAATTGGTACATTCTTATTACTATGATTAAATATAAAAGTTTCCGGTTCTACTATTCTCTCTTTTCGTTTTAAATACTCTTTATACTCCTTTAAAGCCTCTAAAACATTGGAATTCAAATAGATTTGTGAGATTTTTCCTGTTTTTTGCTCCAAAATCGTAATATGATCTCTATATTCTTTCTTTTCAAAATTATAAACAGAATGCCACTCCAAAGATAAAATATCCGAAATCCTAAGGGCAGTATTTAATCCCAAAATAATTAATAATTCATTTCTATAATTTGGCTTTACTTCTTTATAGTATTTTTTAAAATTTTCTAAGTCTCTTGTTCTCTTAATAGGGTGTGCTGAGTTCATTGATAAACCTCCTTGTAAAATTGAAAATTAGATGAAAATTATTTTTTAAATTTTTTTCAAAAAAAGTATTAAGTTATTGTTCCTAATTCCGATATATAAGGTGTAAAGAAAAATGTAACACAATAGGCAATGTGTTACATTTTTTAATTTATATTTACTATTTTTGTTTAAAATTCGAATTATTTTTATCTTTATTTTCTAAATTCGAC
>CAZSBV010000478.1:0-1196 GCA_964605105.1 uncultured Lachnospiraceae bacterium
GCGGATTGAATGATAACTAATCTTATAGCGTACAAAATAACGTAAAATGACAGATTAGAAAGTAGGAAATGTATAATCAATCCGCCGCAAATAATTTAATATTAAAAATTAATTATTTCCCTAAAATCTTCCACAAAAATTCCGGGCTGTAATTAATAATCAAATGTTTCGGGAAATTAGTTTCTTCCAATAAAGGATAAACATATTCCATATTGCCGATGTTTTTGCAACCGTGGCTGTCGCTGGAGAGCAGAACCGGCAGTTCTAATCTTTTGCAAATCTCTAAAATCTTACGACAATTTTCCTGGCCGCCTTTGCGGTAAGCGTCTGGCATTAAAGAACCATTGTTGATTTCCGGGTAGATATTTTTTTCCTTTGCGATGGCAAGCAGACGTTCGAAGTCTACCGGAAAACGAGCATCATCAATATGGCCTAAGAACTTTATGTTAGGATGTTCCATGGCATTGACATAAGCGTTTGTTAAATCGCGGTGCTCGTAAGGCGTCAGTGTTGGAGGATGAATGCTGACAAGGGCATAATCTAAATCGGATAAAATTTCATCTTCCAGATCCAACGCGCCGGAAGGAGTAATAATATTCACCTCAGCGCCATAAAGAATATGGATGCCAAAACGATGGCGGCTGGCTAATTTCAGGCTTCGAAAATAGTTTGGTTTTACAGAGCCGGCAGTGGCGGGACCATGCTCGGAAATACCGAGAATTTGAATTCTCCGTTCGGCGGCAGCTTTTGCCATATCGGTAATAGTATCTGTAGAACCATGACCGCTGCTAATGCTGTGTGTGTGCAAATCTATTAATATAGAAGATTCTCCGAATGGATTTGTAGAGTAATTAAATGTAGTCGACATAAGAACTCCTTTGTTTTTGTGTAAAATGTATATAAAAATAGAAAAATACGTGATTTTGTTGTTACTATACGCCAAATCATCTAAATAAATAAAAAAACTTTTAAACATTATAACCTATAAATGTGGATTTTCCAATAACTATTTTATGAAAAACAAAGGCAAACCAACAAAAACCAACACAAATTACTTTGAAAACCACACAAAACTAAAAAATATAGAAAAAAGTGTTAGAAATTAAAAATAAAAAATGTTGTTTTGTGTTGACTTAAATCTTGAAACATACTATAATCTATCTATCGGAATAGTTATAATTGTCATTTCGATGGGC
>CAZSBV010000479.1:0-1189 GCA_964605105.1 uncultured Lachnospiraceae bacterium
CCCACAACTAGCCCTTAGGAGGGGCTTGTTATATCCATTTAACTAAGGAGGCAAATATATCTCTTATACTTACTCCGGGAAATTAATATATCCCTGTAACCAGATAAAACCTTTGAATCTTCTTCCTACCTCAGGTTCACCATAAATATCTTTCTCATTGATACATAAATCAAAACATAATTCATTACAATTTATATTCATAATATAGATATTTTCTCCTGTCAATTCATTCTTTACTTTATTACACTCTATAATTTCACCAAGTACAGAGTATTGATCACATTCTACACCATATGGCATAAAATAAGAATCTACAATACTAAAAACATCTTCATTACGAATTTTTCTAGATATTGATGAATACATATCCATATCATCCAAAGTTAAGCTTTCAATTGCTTTTTCATCACCTTCTCTGGCTGCCTGAATCAGTTTATATCTATTATTCGTCTTTTTTCTGATAGTTTCCCTCTGTTTTTCATTTTTACTAATTGGCATCATTACCATTCCATCTACAGAAAGAGCTGAGAGACAAAGACTAGTTCCTCTTACCGGCAATTTATCCGAATTTCTAATTTGTACATAGTCAATCATATTCTGCAAATAAAAAATTAAAGATACTCCTACTCTGATATCATCACAGATTCCGGCATAAGATTCCTTAGATGCATGTCTTTCTATATTAATATCTTCATAAGTACTTACTTTATCTGCTTTCAGATATGGATAATAATAATCATAAGAAAATTTATTATTATCATCACTTAATTCACCACAAACTGCTATTCCAAAGTAAGGTGAAAAATCTTTGCAATACTCTGCTAACATAGTTTCTTCGCCATTGGCTGTAAAATTTTTATCTGTAGAATCTAAAACACAGGCTTTTACTAAAGACTGGATTTTTTTTCTGGTATCAAACCCGCTAAAACCAATAGCACGCAGAAATTTGTGCAAAGATTTCACCTCCTTGTTTTTATATTTGCAAACTCGTGCTTACGCACTTTATTATCTGATTTCGGTCTGTCCACCCATATAAGGTCTTAAAGCTTCCGGAATTCTAATGGAACCATCTGCCTGTAAGTTATTTTCTAAGAATGCAATCAACATTCTAGGTGGTGCAACTACAGTATTATTTAATGTATGTGCATAATATTTACCGTCTTTACTATTTACACGGATTTTTAATCTT
>CAZSBV010000480.1:0-1183 GCA_964605105.1 uncultured Lachnospiraceae bacterium
AAGCATATTAAGCATTTCTACTTAATACGCTTTCCTCTTTGATTCTCTATTTCTTTTAAAACACACAATCTATCCTGAAACATTTGCGCTTCTTCGTTTCTATCTCCAAACCAGGCCATATCTATTTCTTTTATCTGACGAAGTCCTATTTCTCTTACTGCTTCTATTGCCGCCTCTTTTTGTGTCATCCTCTGCGGCCACACTGCCTGACAATTAGCTCCCTCCAAAGTATCATATGCTCCGAAACATTTATTAAAATCCATCAAAGGATACAGTCCCTCATATTCATTATTGCTATTCTTTACATAAAATCCCCAGTTTTCCGGATGTCTATCTGTATTTCCTGTAAGATAATCCAAAATATTCATTCCATAATAAGAAATTGCATCTATTTTTTTACATACTTCCAACGTATCCAAATCATGATTAGCCGCATATATATCAAATGCCATTTTTGAAATTATAGAATACTCTTTGGAAGTAACAATTTTACTTTTAGAAACCAATTCTTTCTTATATAAATGCTCTTCATATACTACTTGTTTAAAATCAAAACATTGACATATTTTACTTGCCAGAAGTTCATTTCTTACCTCTACTTCTCCGCCATCTTTTAAAAGTTCGAATCCCTTTTCTGTTCTGATCCATGCTTTTGGAAAACATCCTTTTGTTGATAAGTCAGGAGCTAATTCATGGTTAGTAACAGTCATTTGCCGTCCTTTAAGAGATAACTCCACAATGGCTTCATTTAGTGTGTTATCGTATAGATTCAATTTTGAAAAAGTAATCTCTTCATCCTCTTTTCTCACCCAATAAACATCTGTCAGGGAAACACAATGATAGGACATGGAAATCTTTGCTCGATCTTTATCCGTTACCGCCTGTGAAACACCTATACTATTCAAAAGCTCTTTTGCATAAGTTCTGTCCAAGGATAACACACGAGATGCACACCAATGATAAAAGTTGTTCAAATTGTTAATTAACACATCAATATCTGCCTCTTCAATTTCTTCCAAATACAAATCGTAAGGCATAAATTGTTCTCGAAAAATGTGTACCATTCCTGTTGTCGAAATACTGGCAACTTTCTTTTCCATATGCATAATCTCATATTTTTCTACTTGCTTTTTTTTATCAGTAATGGTATTAGAGATTAAGACAAATTCTTCTTCAAGAAATA
>CAZSBV010000481.1:0-1182 GCA_964605105.1 uncultured Lachnospiraceae bacterium
GCAACTACAAGAAGAAGTACTGCCAGTACATTTGCTAAATTTTTCATTGTTTCCTCCATTCTGCAAGAATATGAATTGTATATTCTTTGCATTGAAATTGTTATAAATTAAACTTATAATGATTACTGTTGAGCAGTAACTTATAATGTTCTAAAGTTAGTATGGAAAAAATTATATTTTTTATTCATAAAGATTTGTGAAGAATAAAGATTTATAATATTTTTTGGGTTAAAATGATAAGTTATTTTATATAGAAGAAAGTGGGTAAAAAGATGAAATTTCGTCCTTGTATAGATATACATAATGGTCAGGTAAAGCAAATTGTGGGAGGAAGTCTGACAGATTTGGGAGATCAGGCAAATGAAAACTTTGTTGCCACACAAGATGCCGTATTTTATGCAAAATTATATGAAAAGTATAATTTAAAAGGTGGTCATATTATTCTTTTAAATGGAAAAGACAGCCCTTACTATGAAGCCACAAAAGCTCAGGCAGTTAGTGCTTTGAAAGCATATCCCAAGGGAATGCAGATTGGAGGTGGCATCAATGATGAAAATGCTTATGAATATTTGGAACATGGTGCCCAAAAGGTAATCGTGACCTCCTTTGTATTTAAAAATGGTCAGATTTCTTACGAAAATCTTGAAAAATTGGTAAAAGCCGTAGGAAAAGAAAATCTGGTATTGGATTTAAGCTGTCGTAAAAAAGATGGGCAGTATTATATTGTGACCGATCGCTGGCAAAAGTATACGGATGTTGTTTTGAACTATGAGTGTTTGGATTATTTTTCCAAATTTTGCAATGAATTTTTAGTACATGCCGTGGATGTAGAAGGGAAAGCAGCGGGAATTGAGACTGGGGTAGCCGAACTTCTGGGAACTTGGGGAAAATTGCCCATGACATATGCCGGGGGAATTCGCGATTTTGAGGATCTGGAGAAATTGAAGCTCCTTGGAAAAGGAAAGGTGGATTTTACCATAGGAAGTGCGTTGGATTTGTTCGGTGGTAAAATGGAATTTGAAAGAATTTTAAAAGTTCAGCCATGAAGCTCGAAAATGTTGCGAAGATTGTGAAAATATAAACGAAGTACCACAAAAAAGGACTGTTACACTAGATATTTATCATATCTAACATAACAGTCCTTTAATGTTTAATACATTAAACTACTTGCTTATTCATACA
>CAZSBV010000482.1:0-1173 GCA_964605105.1 uncultured Lachnospiraceae bacterium
TCCTGCATTAATACACAGTTCTTAACAACAGCGCCTTTTGCAATTTTAACGCCTCTGAATAATACACAGTTTTCAACTTCGCCTTCGATTACACAACCATCAGCTGCCATAGTATTTTTAACCTTAGCACCATCGATATAACGAGTTGGGTTATCATCACGAACTTTTGTATAAATAGGAGCACCTTCAAATAAACCGTCAACGTTGTAATCGTCAAGGAGTTTCATGTTTTCATCAAAGTAGCTCTTCATGCCTGTGATTCTTGCTAAATATCCATCATATTTGTAAGCCTGTACATTAAGTTTGCCTAACTGAGGGATAAGTACGTCACGTTCAAAATATTCATTGCCGCGAAGAGAAGCTGCATTGATAAGATCAATTAATAATTCTCTTTCGATTACATACATGTTCATACTGAAGTTCTGAACACCTTTATCTTTTGCATTGATAAGGATTTTTTCTACACGGCCATTGTTGATGCCTAATGTGTAGTAGTAATCTCTATCGTTTGCTTCATGGTAAAGATAGTTTGCAGGAAGTTCCTGTTCATTATAAGCAACAGTGATATCAGCGCCGCTTTCGATGTGAGCATCGATCATTTTGCCAAAATCAAAGTTTACAGCAATGTTGGAGTCAGACATAACTACATATTTTTCTTTCTGGGAACGAAGGAAATCTAAAGAGTTAGCTAAAGCGCCTGCACGTCCTACATATGCTCTGGAATCAGATTCCATAAATGGAGGGAAAATATTTAAACCACCATTTTTACGAACAAGATCCCATTCACGTCCGGATCCGAGGTGATCCATTAAGGAGTGATAGTTATTTTTTACGATAACAGAGATGTTATCGATACCGGAATTAGCCATGCTGGATAATACGAAGTCGATCATACGGTAACGGCTTGCAAAAGGGATGGAAGCCATAAGACGAACATTTACCAGTTCTGGTACCCAATTATCATAACTGTTTGGGAAAATAATACCCAATGCTTTTTTGTTAGAGTTTACCATTGTTCTTCACCATCCTTTACATCATTTCTTACCATTGCATTTGGACCAATCTTAGCGTTAGCGCCAACTTTAACGCCTGCACCGATTGTAGCAACGCCTTTTTCGTCTTCTGTTGGCATAGCACCAACAACAGCGTTTTCACCAACAGTTACGTTTTCAG
>CAZSBV010000483.1:0-1164 GCA_964605105.1 uncultured Lachnospiraceae bacterium
ACTTTTTATGAATTCCTCTTTTTCATGGCAATGTTATATTTTGAAGAAAAAAGTCCGGATGTAATTATCTTAGAAACCGGTCTGGGCGGCAGGTTGGATGCCACCAATGTAATAGATGCGCCAAAAGTTGCAGTAATTACAGAAATTGGTAAGGATCATATGGAATATCTTGGGAGTACCTATGAGAAAATTGCAGAAGAAAAAGCAGGAATTATAAAACGGGGAAGTCATGTAGTTTATAGCGGTAATCGACAGGAAAGTGCGACGGTTATAGAGCGAAAAGCGAAAAAACTGGACGTATTGTGCAAATGTGTGGAGAAATTAGAAAAACAAGACTATAGATTTGTAGATAAAAAGATTGATTTTTCCTTTTTTTCTCGTTATTATGGTTATATTCCTATCAAACTGAATACGTGTGCAATCTATCAGATAGAGAATGCCTGTATTGCTCTGACAGCATTGGAAGAATTGGAAGTGGAAATTACGGAAGAAGCCATGCAGAAGGGGATGGAAAAGTGTAAATGGGAAGGCAGAATGGAAGAAATTTTGCCGGGAGTGTACTTAGATGGTGCTCATAATGAGGACGGAATAGAAGCCTTTATCACTACCGTTAGAAGGGATATGTGTAACGGAAAACGGTGGTTACTCTTTTCAGCAGTTGCGGATAAAGAGTATAAAATTATGAAAGAAGAATTGACAGAATCAGGGCTGTTTGAATATATTTATGTGACACCATTAAAAACGGCAAGGGGAATTGCCAAAGAAGACTTGGAAAAAGTATTTGCTGATTGCAAGGTTATGACAGCGGCAATTGATAAAAATAATATTGAGAATTTATCCGAGGACCAAAAGGTCAGAATTATAGATAGTGCCTACGAAGGATTGCAGGAAATAAGATCCTTAAAAAATGAAGAAGATTTGGTATATGTTACCGGCTCTTTATATTTAGTAGGTGAAATTAAAGAGAATATTTGAACACACAATAACAAAAAATAGGCTTTGCATAAAGTGCAGAGTAGATTTTGAATTGTGTTGCGAGTTGGTAAAGGATGGAGGAGACCATGATTAATTTTGAAGAAGAATTGAAAAAATTTCATCCTAGTTTAGAGATTGAAGATGCTGAGGATGCTTTATATAGAAAAAATCTGACAGATATTGCAGATT
>CAZSBV010000484.1:0-1162 GCA_964605105.1 uncultured Lachnospiraceae bacterium
TTAGTATGCCAAAAAGAAACGACATCAATAAGATATTAATTATCGGTTCCGGTCCTATTATCATTGGACAGGCTTGTGAATTCGATTATTCCGGTACTCAGGCATGTAAAGCCCTGCGTAAATTGGGATATGAAATCGTATTAGTTAACTCAAACCCTGCTACTATCATGACAGACCCGGAAACAGCAGATAAGACTTATATCGAACCATTAAATGTAAACAGACTTGAACAGATCATCGCGAAGGAAAGACCGGATGCTTTACTTCCAAACCTTGGTGGTCAGTCAGGTTTAAATCTTTGTGCCGAATTACACAAAGCCGGCGTATTAGATAAATATAATGTAAAAGTTATCGGCGTTCAGGTAGATGCTATCGAACGTGGTGAAGACCGTATCGAATTTAAAGCAGCCATGGATAAATTAGGAATTGAAATGGCTCGCAGCGAAGTTGCTTATTCCGTAGAAGAAGGTCTTGCCATTGCTGAAAAATTAGGATATCCTGTAGTACTTCGTCCAGCTTACACTATGGGTGGCGAAGGCGGCGGTCTGGTTTATAACAAAGAAGAATTAAAAACGGTTATTGCCAGAGGTCTTCAGGCGAGTATCGTAGGTCAGGTATTGGTAGAAGAATCCATTTTAGGATGGGAAGAATTAGAAGTTGAAGTTGTTCGAGATTCCGAAAACAACATGATTACAGTTTGTTTCATCGAAAACATCGACCCTCTTGGAGTTCATACAGGTGACTCTTTCTGTTCTGCTCCAATGCTTACAATTTCCGAAGACTGTCAGAGACGTTTAAAAGAACAGGCATTCAAAATCGTAGAATCCGTACAGGTTATCGGTGGTACAAACGTACAGTTTGCTCATGATCCGGTATCCGACAGAATCATCGTTATTGAAATCAACCCTCGTACTTCCCGTTCTTCTGCCTTAGCTTCTAAAGCAACCGGTTTCCCAATCGCTTTAGTATCCGCTATGTTAGCAGCAGGACTTACTTTAAAAGATATTCCATGTGGTAAATATGGTACTCTTGATAAATACGTTCCGGACGGAGATTACATTGTAATCAAATTCGCACGTTGGGCATTTGAAAAATTCAAAGGTGTTGAAGATAAATTAGGTACTCAGATGCGTGCCGTTGGTGAAGTAATGAGTATCGGTAA
>CAZSBV010000485.1:0-1149 GCA_964605105.1 uncultured Lachnospiraceae bacterium
TTACATATATTTGATTGTCCAATATCCATCATAGGCATATCCGTTTTTCCCAATCAATAAATAATCAGATTTATGGAATCCTACTTTCTGAATTGCTTTGATTCTTTCTAC
Organism: uncultured Lachnospiraceae bacterium; assembly: GCA_964605105.1. Classification (GTDB taxonomy): domain Bacteria; phylum Bacillota; class Clostridia; order Lachnospirales; family Lachnospiraceae; genus SFDP01. The sequence continues at coordinate 112 of CAZSBV010000485.1, forward strand.
TGCGTATATTGGAGCCTTAGTAAGTACACCCTTGCATCCTAACAACTCTTCAATTTCCGGTGTAACAAGTGAAAAAATATTATACAATGCATCTTCTTGTTCATAATCACTTCTCACATCAACTCTTAAAATTCCCATATGGTTAAATTCATCTTCTGATACCCGCAAGCACAATTCTACAGTTCCAACTACACTTGCGATTGCTTTATCAATAATGGAAAATCTCACAAACCAACCATTCTCATATGACATCTTCCAAAAATCAATCGCCTCTGTCATTCTTTCTCTTGTGGCATAATAAAAATTATCTCCGTTACAATTATCACTATTAAAAAATGGCAATGCATTTTTATCGCTGTATACTTTTAATAAATCGTCACAATCTTCCTCTTGAAATAATCGAATAAAAAACTTTTCATTTTCTAATACCGGACATGATTCATAAATATTCATAAGATGCCTCCATTAAACTTTCTTTATAGGATGTCTGATGACCGTTTTCCATTTTTCAGGAACAACTTTCCTTGCATCTGACATATAAATCTCATGGTGTAACCGATTTTTATTTATGTCATTCGCATAGCCATTTTGTTTTAAATAATCATCCATCAATGCTACTGTTGCCGGTTCATCATCAAAAGAGCCCAAATGCATAATCTGAACACAAAGCCCTTCATCAATAGTTAAAAATTCTGCTTTTGAACAATCCAGCTTTTTCTTTTTCGATGCTGTTTCTACCGCCCAATCAAAATCTTTTTTAGAAACAAAATCCGGCAGACGAATCACAGAAATCCAGTGAAAAGCCGATTTGTTAGTATAATCCACGCCATCAATGCCCTCTTGCCACCAAAATCCCTCAAGTGGTGGTACAACATATTCAAAAAATCCCTCAATTTTATAATCCGTTTTATAGCTCATTTTTAAAGTATATGCTACAGCATACAGCACACCAATAGCCTGCTGATATGAGCCACCCTCTTCGTTCGGATCCCCTTTTCCTCTAACCGCAATATAATTTGCCTTTGGAACATTTACAAT
>CAZSBV010000486.1:0-1143 GCA_964605105.1 uncultured Lachnospiraceae bacterium
GAAACTACGATCACAAATTCTGCACCAATAAGTCTTGCGATATTTTCCCGTTCTGAATCGCTCTTAGATCTGAGCATAAATATAGTCGATGCAATCATTCCCCCAAACAATACCATTGCAATAACACAATATCGCATCATGTAAAGCGGCTGTGGAATGATCCGCATATAGTGAAAGTGGAAGGTCGGATGAGTTTCAAAAGTCAGACTCCTGAACAACAGTCTGATCCATTTATCACTTAGAAGGCAAAAGAGTGGCAATAGTTCAAAAACCCCCCAGATATAAAATACCCATCTGTAATATTTTTTCGTAAAATAAGATACCACAAACAGCCCGAAGAATACATAAAACAATATACTTCCTATGTATTGCATTTTATAAGCAATCAAGGCTTCTTTAAATCCTGTACTCCGCATCAAAAGCAGATATCCTATGTTCATAATAAGGCAGCCAATATTGGTTATTATCAGATACATGGAAGATATGTTTTGTCTCTTGTAAAGCAAGGCAATGATACCAACTATAGGAATCATACATCCTATCATTTGTATTGTCTGAATTAACGTATTTGCCATAATAATATTCCCTTCTTTCGCATTAAATTCTTAAAAGCTTTCCCAACACCGGAATCTCTTCTCCAGCCAGCCCTTTCGGATATCCTTTACCATCAGATTAATATGCCCTCCGGTACACACCCAAATATACGTTCATAGATATATTTTCTATATGTACATAAAAAAAGCCTGGCGTTTTTCATATGAATATGATACACCAAACTTTTTATTTATACTATTTATTTTTCGCTATATAGTAGACTTTTTATCCTTCAACACCCCAATCTCCTTACTTGTCTTTACAATCATGTAAGATGACATGCCAATCACTGCCATACTGATTCCTGCTCCTGTTAAAGCTATCATTAACCGTTGATCCGCCAGACTCATATCCTGACCGAACTGCGAAAACATAGCTGTTTCCAGCGATAACATAGATACCAATGTTGCTGACAAAGCAATGATTTTTGTCGTTGTCATAACAGGACTCTTATATTTGCGATATTTCACCAAATTGATAATTGCGGAAATTGTAGTGTAAAAGGTATACAACGCCATAACATAAATCAGGATTCCGGCATATTCCGCT
>CAZSBV010000487.1:0-1139 GCA_964605105.1 uncultured Lachnospiraceae bacterium
ATTGAACCATTGGTAATCCCTCCTACAGTAAAAATTTTGTTGCGCATGGCAATCTTTAAGGCTCATTCGTAACTTATAAATATTATAGATGATATGTATGAAAAAAACAACTACTAATTATAGATTTCTTCTAATAAATCTATCATCTGTTCGTACATGAGCTGTCTTTCTTTGGAACGTAAAATGACAGAAATATAAGGATTTCCGGCAGTATCTTTACTTAAAATAATAAGACAATTTCCTGCAGCATTTGTAGTTCCGGTTTTTCCACCGATGACCGTGACTTTATCCGGTGAACTATAGTTACCGCGTAAGAATAGATTGGTCGTAGAAAATTCCATTTCCTTTTCATTTCCAACACTATCCTGATAAACTGTACTATAATTACTCATATGAATAATTTCGCGGAATAATTCATATTCAATCGCTTTATTAAAGATCAAATATAAATCATATGCGGTTGTATAATGATCATCATCCGAAAGTCCGTGAGGATTTACAAAATGACTATTGGTAGCTCCAAGTTCTACAGCTTTCGCATTCATTAGTTCAGCAAAACCTTCCAGACTACCACCTAAATGGACTGCAATGGCATTGGCTGCATCGTTTGCAGAATGAATTAGTAAAGCGTGTAAAGCCTGATTTAAAGTCAGTGTATCACCCTCTTCCAGACCACAGAGTGTCGCACCTGATTCTGTAATCTTGACATCTTTGGTTACAGTAATAATATCATCCAGATTTCCTTCTTCTAAAGCTACTACTGCTGTTAAGACTTTTGTAAGGCTGGCAGGTGCCAGTCTTTCGTGAATATTTTTTCCATAGATTATATTTGTTTGATTTACATCAAAAAGAGCTGCGGCAGTTGCATTTGTCATATCTACGGAGGTGTTTTTAGTAACATTGGCATTTCCTACACATAAAGAGGAGGCAAAAGAATCAATTTTAATATCCGTATTATGATTGGTTATGGAAAAAGCGGAAACATCACTTTCTAATTTATAAGGGACATAAAGAGTCGTAGAACCGCATCCGCTAAGCAAGACTGAGAAAACTAATCCTGTACTTATAACTAATTTATTTATATATTTCACGCCACTCGAGATCTCCTCTGTCTAAAGATTTTATCAGAAGTTCTGCAG
>CAZSBV010000488.1:0-1130 GCA_964605105.1 uncultured Lachnospiraceae bacterium
GGAAGTATGAACACAAAAAAGGAATTTCGCTAGTGAAATTCCTCTTTGAAAAAAGTATATAATTGAAAACATTAGCCTTCTAAAAGATATTCCAACAAGATGTTTGCAGTCCCGATCATTCCATCCATATGTGTTCTTTCCATACCGTGACTACAATATACTGCCATACCAAAAGCAGCGGCACGAAGATTGTTTCCGGCGCGCATGGCGGCATTGGCATCGGTTCCGTAACGGAAGAAAAGGTCTACAGCGTATTTCGTATCAGTAGCTTTGGCGCATTCGATTAAACGGTTGGTCAGCTGATAGTCATATGGTGCAGCGTTATCCTTTGCGCAGATGCTTACGGAGTGTTCGTTTCCTTCCAGATCAGGACCGATCAATCCAATATCTACTGCCAGATATTCGGATACACCTTCCGGGATATATGTTCCGCCGAAACCGATTTCCTCATTATAAGGAATAGCAAAAATGACATTATACGCAGGCTGCAAATTGTTTTCTTTTAAATATTTCATGGTAGCGAAGCAACATGCAATGGCTCCTTTGTCATCAATAAAACGGGATTTCAAGTAACCATTTGCAGTTAATTGCATTCGTGGTTCTACGGAAACATAATCACCGTTGGATATTCCAAGTGCCTGAACATCCTCTTTGGAATAAATATCTTCATCTAAGATAATCATCATGGTAGATTCGTTTCTTTCCAAACTTCTGGCGTCTTCAAAAACATGCACGGAGTGAGACTGACAAGCCAATAGACCGGAATATTTTCTTCCGTCGCGTGTGTGGACGTTTACTGTCTCTCCTTCTAAGTTGTTGAAGTTGCATCCGCCCAATTGACGTACACGTAATTTCCCATCTTTTTCGATTTTGTAAATCATCATGCCCAAAGTGTCTGCGTGAGCACCTACCATAATGGTCTTTTCGGAATTTTTACCGGGAATTGTAATATAGGTAGTGGAGCGATTGTCTCGCGTCACGGACAGTTCTAATTCTTGAGCCATTTCTTCTAATACAGGATTTAATTCTACATAATATCCAACCGGACTTGGAATGTTTATGATTCTTTCAAAAGATTTTATGAGATATTGATTGTCGATGTTGTATTTCATGTTTTGATTCTCCTTGTG
>CAZSBV010000489.1:0-1123 GCA_964605105.1 uncultured Lachnospiraceae bacterium
ATAGAAGCTGCACTTCTTTGTCCCACGTCGAAATTTGGGAATTCTTCTGTTGCAAGTTTACTTGCAGAATATACACTGGCCCCGGCTTCGTTTACAATTACATATTGTACCGGCGTATCCAGTTCTTTTAATAATTCTACAATTACCTGTTCCGATTCTCTGGAAGCAGTACCATTTCCTACAGAAATCAAAGATACATTATACTTCTTAATAATTTTCTTTAACTCTGCTTTTGCTTCTTCTACTTTATTCTGAGGCGCTGTAGGATAAATTACTTTGGTATCTAATACTTTTCCTGTAGCATCCACAACTGCAAGCTTACATCCTGTTCTGAAAGCCGGGTCCCATCCTAAAACAACTTTTCCGGCAATCGGCGGCTGTAATAATAACTGTTCTAAATTCTTACCAAATACTGCAATTGCTCCATCTTCTGCTTTTTCAGTCAGTTCGTTTCTGATTTCTCTTTCAATGGCAGGAGCAATTAATCTCTGATAACTGTCTAACGCAACTTCCTGCAAAATTGGTGTGGTTACAGGATTGTCTTTTGTAATTGTCTTCTTCTCAAGAAAGTTAAGAATTCTTTCCTGTGGTGCTTCAATTTTTACCGTTAAAAATTTCTCTGCTTCTCCTCGATTAATCGCAAGAGTACGGTGTCCTGCTACAGATTTCACAGGTTCTTCATAAGCATAATACATTTCATACACAGATTCTGCTTTTTCATCTTTTGCAGCACTTGTAAGTTTACCTTCCTGAATGGTAATCTCTCTGATATAAGTACGATAATCCGCTTCATCAGAAATGCTTTCTGCAATAATATCTTTTGCCCCTTGTAAAGCTTCCGCTGCTGTTTTCACTTCTTTTTCCTCAGAAACATATTTGTAAGCTTCTTCCAAAATGTCTGTAGTAATTTCCTGGGCTAAGATGGTCTCCGCCAAAGGTTCCAGACCTTTTTCCTTAGCAACACTGGCTCTTGTTTTTCTCTTCGGACGATATGGACGATATAAGTCTTCTACCGTGACCATGGTCTCTGCTTTTTCAATTTTTTCCTTTAACTCATCCGTTAATTTACCCTGTTCTTCAATACTGGATAAAACCTGTGCCTTTTTATCTTCCAAATTGCGAA
>CAZSBV010000490.1:0-1119 GCA_964605105.1 uncultured Lachnospiraceae bacterium
TAATATTCATTTAACATTAAAGAATGAGGAAATATCAAGGTATGGACAAAAGTTGATATGAATTTTATTAAAATTCGTATTCGAAAAAATGACAAATGGTTAGGAAAGCGTATTGCAGATTTGGGATTGCCGGAAGGAGTTATTATTGCAATCGTTAAACGCAGAGAGAATATTATTATTCCACGAGGTGATATTGTACTTCAGGAAAAAGACAGTATTGTAATCGGAGCGGCACCATTTGAAGAATATGAAAAAATTAATTTGAAAGAAATGGTTCTGAAAGCACAGAATCCATGGACAGGTATGCGTATTCGTGATTTGGATATTTCGCGGCATGCGGTAATTGTTTTGGTAAAACGAATGAACAAAGCAATGATCCCCAATGGAAATATGGTACTAAAAGAAGGAGATCGTGTCTTTGTATATACACACCAGCATTTGCCTGATGAAAATGAAATTGAAATATAATACATATCATAAAAGAGCGTATATGCAAAATTTACAAAACACATTACATATTTCAGTTTAAAAAATATATTTGTTTGTAATATGTTAAAAAATAGGAATGTTTTTTTAGAAAGGAACAAAAAATGCAGGTAAAAGGTACTTATTTTCAGAATGACAAGGAACAGCCATTAGTATATGGAGACATTAATCTGATCAATCCAAAGAGAAGAAGACTTCGTGGAGAAGAAGAAAAAGAGGGTATTTTAGCAGAAACAGTCATTGCCGGTTTCTGTGGAACAGACCATGAACTTATGAGAATGGGTAGTGAGGGCTTATTAGATAAGAAATTTCCGGAAGGAGAAAAGCGTCTTATTAACGGGCATGAAGGTGTTGTTTGGGTTCCAAGCCAGAACCGTTTTGCTATCGTTTTAATCCGTGGTGGTAACGCTTATGACCCGACAAGATATACAGAAGAAGAATCTTATTTTGAATATGGTTGTGACGGAGCTGACGGACTTTTCTCTGATCACAACTATTACAATCCGGATATGCTTCTCCCAATTCCTGATGGATATGTAAAAGATGGTAAATTAGCATTATCTTTTGCTAAGAAAATGGTATTCCCTGACCCATACGGCTGCATGGTATTCCAGTTAGAAAGAATGGAGGATA
>CAZSBV010000491.1:0-1116 GCA_964605105.1 uncultured Lachnospiraceae bacterium
CAATCACAGGATGATCTGGAATATTCATCATTGATTTTTGGTCCTTTCTGTGCTATAGTTGCACTGCAAATATTTCCTTTGCCGTCCTTGGAGGTTCCAGCTCCATGGGCGGCTTACTTTTTTTCTCTTTCGCTTCCGCCGGGCAGAAATGGCGTTTAGCCGGTCTGCCATCGCCTTGATATCATGATTGCGGTTGACGATGTTGATCATCTGCTGTTCCAACTTATCCATGGCTTACAGTCCTTTCTTGTTGATTGGCATACAGCTCTCGGCCAAAGACTGCCAAGGCCTGCACGACTTCATTTTCACGCCTTTTCCGTTCCTGGTCGGTCAGGATCGGTCGGTAGACCTCCACCGTGACATTTCCTACCCTGATCACTTTCTCCGGTTCGTCAGGGTAGATGTCGGTTGTCCTGTTAGATGCCATTGTCGATTACTCCTTTCTTGGTGTCTTTTAGGACACTTTTCGATCAAAAAAAATGCGGTGTGCTACATCCCAGCCAAGCAGAGCAGCCACATTCTCGATGTCTTCTTTGGAGCATTCGATGGTATTGCTAACTCTGCGGTAGTAGGCAGAAATTGACCACCCCAAAGCCTCTGCCCTCTGCTCTGGCGTTCTATACCCTAGTTTTTTCATTTCGTACTCAAATAAGTCCTTATCCATGTTGTCTCACCTCCTGCAGAATTGTGTCGTTTAGGACACTTTTAGGTTAACACACGCTCTTTCATTTGTCAAGAGTAAATTTGTCCTTTTGGGAAACTTTTTTACAGAATTTGAAAATAAAGTTGCAAACAAGACACTTTTATGTTACAATGTATTCAATCAGAAAAGGAGGTGAGAAAATGACGGAAGGTATGGCTAATCGTATTAAGGATCTTCGCCTTGCGAAAGGGTTGACCCTTGAACAGGTCGGAAATGCCGTTGGTGTAGGCAAAAGTACTGTTCGCAAATGGGAGGTCGGGATGATTGCCAATATGAAGCGTGACAAAATAGCTTCTCTCGCCAAGGTACTTGGAACTACCCCGGCCTATCTTATGGGATGGAATGAAGATGAAAAAACAATCTCCCCCAATGAGCCGCAGATCACTGAGGGAGAGAAGAAAATGTTGGAGCTT
>CAZSBV010000492.1:0-1110 GCA_964605105.1 uncultured Lachnospiraceae bacterium
ATCCGGAAGAAATCAAGAAGATGCAGGAAAAAGCAGCAGCACAGGCAATGATTGGTGATGTAAACAAATATCAGCAGATTGCTATGGCAGATTCTTTTGGAAAAGGCGGCAATGGCGGCGGAATGATGGGTGATATGGTTGGTCTTCAGATGGGAATGGCTATGGGACAGCAGATGGTGAACCAGATGAACATGAACAATCAGATGAATAATCAGATGTCCGGTATGGGTCAGCAGACAGCAGGTGGAGCTGCTCCTAAATTCTGTCCTAACTGTGGGACACCAACAAATGGTGCCAGATTTTGCGGTAATTGTGGAAACAAATTAGTATAAAATAAAAGCCTTGCTTTTAAGCAGGGCTTTTTCTTAGGAGAAGAAAATGAGCAAATACGATACATTAAATGCCCAGCAGAAAGAAGCGGTTTTTCATACAGAAGGACCTCTTTTAATTTTGGCAGGGGCTGGTTCCGGTAAGACCAGAGTAATTACCCATAGAATAGCATATTTAATTGAAGAAATGGGGGTACGCCCATGGAATATACTTGCCATTACTTTTACCAATAAGGCGGCGGCAGAAATGAGAAGCAGGGTGGATGATATTGCGGGATTTGGCTCTGACCAGATCTGGGTCTCTACGTTCCATTCTACTTGTGTGAGGATTTTACGCCGTCATATTGATAGATTAGGATATGACAACAGTTTTACAATTTATGATACAGACGACCAGAAAACAGTCATGAAAGAAGTCTGTAAACGATTGGAAATCGATACCAAGCAATTTAAGGAAAGAACTCTCATGGGCGTGATTTCCAAAGCAAAGGATGAACTGGTTTCTCCGGAAGAATTTGCCTTAAATGCCATGGGAGATTACAAACAGCAGAAGATTGCAGAAGTTTATAAAGAATATCAGATTGCTTTAAAGAAAAACAATGCGCTGGATTTTGATGATTTGATTGTAAAAACAGTGGAATTGTTTAAAACATGTCCTGAGATTCTGGAAAATTATCAGGAACGTTTTCAGTATATCTGCGTGGACGAGTATCAGGATACCAATACGGCACAGTTTGAATTGGTAAGACTTCTTGCATCCAAATACCGTAACTTATGTGTA
>CAZSBV010000493.1:0-1109 GCA_964605105.1 uncultured Lachnospiraceae bacterium
GAACAGTATGAAAAGGAGTATTTAAGTCCTTATGCTACGTTAAGTAAGAATTCCAGGGGGCGTTTGCGGCCTGAAGAGCAGTGTGATATACGACCTGTATTTCAGAGAGACAGAGATCGTATCATACATAGCAAATCATTTCGAAGATTAAAGGACAAAACACAGGTATTTCTGACTCCGGAAGGAGATCATTATAGGACCCGATTGACTCATACCTTAGAAGTGTCACAGAATGCAAGAACGATTGCTAAAGCACTTCGTTTAAATGAAGATTTAGTGGAAGCCATTGCTTTAGGTCATGATTTGGGGCATACACCTTTTGGACACGCAGGGGAAAGAGCATTGAATGAAGTGTGTCCTTTGGGATTTGAACACAGCAAACAGAGTGTCAGAACGGTTGATGTTCTTGAAAAATCAGGGATGGGATTGAATCTTACGATAGAAGTCAGAGATGGAATTTTAAATCATCAGACTTCCGGTTGCCCGGCAACTTTAGAGGGGAAGATTGTAAGATTTTCTGATAAAATAGCCTATATTCATCATGATATGGATGATGCTATTCGTGGAGGTCTTTTGACAGAGACAGATATTCCAAGGGAAATCAGTTCCGTTATTGGAGAAACTACAGGAGAAAGACTGAACTTTTTTATTCATGATCTGGTAACTAACAGTCAGGGAAAAAATGATATCTGCATGTCAGCAGAAGTTGATCAGGCCATGAAGAATTTAAGAAGTTTTATGTTTGAGAGAGTTTATAATAACCGTCAGGCAAAAGGGGAAGAAGAAAAAGCAGAACAGTTAATGGTAACTTTATACGAATATTATTTGAAAAATATATCATTACTTCCACAGGAATATCAGCGCATGCTGTATGATGGAGAAGCAAGAGAAAGAGTTGTATGTGATTACATAGGTGCTATGACTGACCGTTTTGCTATTGCCAAGTATGAGGAGATTTATATTCCAAAGTGCTGGCACGGTTAATTGAATACATATAAAAAGCAGGGAAGTATTTCGATAAGGAAGAACTATGTTTTTTTATAGAAATATAAGTAGAAGGAGTCAGATTCATGTATTATCCTGATGAACTGGTAGAGGAAATCAGAGCT
>CAZSBV010000494.1:0-1104 GCA_964605105.1 uncultured Lachnospiraceae bacterium
CGTCTAATACAAGAATTGGACTTTTCTTGGAAAAAGCTCTGGCAATACTGATTCGCTGTTTCTGTCCACCGGACAATCCAACTCCTCGTTCTCCGATAACGGTCTCGTATTGCTCATCTAACTTTTCAATAAACTGACTGGCTCTGGCACGATTGGCTGCATACTTAATTTCCTCTTGTGAAAGAAACTTTCTCTGACCCATTTTGATATTCTCTTCAATGGTATCTGAAAAAAGAAATACGTCCTGCAACACCACCGCAATACTACTTCGTAACTGCTTCAAAGTTAAGTCACGGATATCTACTCCGTCCACTTTTACACTTCCACCGCTGACATCAAAAAATCTCTGCAACAAATTAATGATGGAAGATTTTCCCGAACCGGTAGCACCCATAATTCCCAAAGTTTTTCCTGAAGGTAAATGAAAACTGATATCCTCTAAAATTTCTTTTCCATCCACTACAAAACTTACATTTTCAAAGGTAACCTCTCCTGCTACTTTTTCTAAAACAATCGCATGCTCTTTATTACAAATTTCCGGATTTTCTCCATAAATCTTCTTAATTTTTTTGTAAGAAGCAATTCCGGAAGACAAGCCGTTGGTCAGCCAACCCATCATTTCCATAGGCCAGGTACAGTTTCTGGTATATTCTACAAAAGCTACTAAAGCTCCTAAAGACATCTCTCCGTTCATAACAGAAATTCCGCCAAGAACGGTGGTACATACCGGAAGAGCTTTTCCTACAAACTGAAATACCGGATAGTATTTTGCCATAACTTTGGACTGGGTAATATTCAGTTCATAATATTTGTTATTATGAGATAAGAATTTTTCAATCTCAAATTTTTCTCTGGCAAAAGCCTTTACAGTACGAACTCCCGCCAAATTTTCTTCAGCAACAGTTGTCAAAACCGCATTTTCCTCACTGATTCCTTCATAGACTTTATCTAATTTTCTTTCCATAATCACTGCTGCAACACCACACACAACCATAGTAATCAGTGGAAGAAATGCCAATTTCCAGTTTCTTGTAAACATACAATACAAGACGATACTTACATGAATCACAACTTCAATTAAAAGCATTCCGACAAATCCTAAGA
>CAZSBV010000495.1:0-1100 GCA_964605105.1 uncultured Lachnospiraceae bacterium
CCTTCTGCTCTGTAAATTCATTAGTATTTTCATCGAAATCACCAATAATACAAAGTGTTCCATTTCCATTATGATATTCATAGCCCTGTGGTAACATATCCTGTGGACTGGTAAGAAGAATCCATTTCCCATCCAGTTCAAAAAAATCCGGACATTCCCACATTTTACCCCAACGATTATTATTGGAAATCAATACTTTTTCATATTTCCATTGAAAACCATCCTGACTGCTGAATAAAAGAATCTGACCACTTCCATCTGTCGGACGATTTCCTATTACACAATAAAATGTTCCATCTTCTTTTTGCCACATTTTGGGATCTCGAAAATCAACTTTACTGCATCCCTCCGGTAAATCTGTTTCATCCAATACGGGATTGTTCACATATTTTTCATAATCCAGACCATCTCCCACAGCCAAACATTGAATCTGTTTTTCACTAACGCCGCCATTTAATCGCTGTTCTCTTATTACACCTGTATACATTAACAATTGTCTGCCATCCACAAGTGCAATTGCACTTCCGGAAAAACATCCATCTCGATCATAAGTTTCATCAGGAGCAAGCGCTGTTGGAAGATATTCCCAATGTAACAGGTCCTCACTAACCGCATGTCCCCAATGCATTGGTCCCCATTTAGAATCGTATGGATAATATTGATAAAACATATGGTACTTTCCATTATAAAAGGAAAAACCATTAGGATCATTCATCCATCCTGTACGTGCGGACAAATGAAAATCAGGTCTCTCTTCTTTTGTTATTGTTTTTCCAAAAGCCTCTTCGTATTTTCGAGCCTCTCGTAGTGTCTGACTTGTCATTTTATTCCCCAAACTCCTTATTCAAACTATTTATTCTACATGGAAATTATCAAAATTATTGTAAATAACACGCTCATAATCTGTCAACGTCCATTTACTAAAATCAAAGGTAATTATTTCTCCTATAATCCCTTCAAACGTAAATACTAAGCTTTCAAGTATTTACCCAATAGATTATGAAGTCGGACGATGACAGAAAAGGTTAAAAATATTTTTAATACTATAGTCGCACTTCCTAGAATTATGGTATGATAAATTAGTTTTATTATATCACTAT
>CAZSBV010000496.1:0-1097 GCA_964605105.1 uncultured Lachnospiraceae bacterium
AAGATGTATAGTGTATTGTTGGTGGAAGATGAAAGAATAGAGTTAGAGGTTTTAAGGGACTATGTTCCGTGGCAAAAGCTGGGAATTGGAAAAATATACACAGCAAAAAACGGAAAAATAGCCTTAGATTATCTAATGGAATATGAACCGGATATTATGATAACAGATATTAAAATGCCTGTAATGGACGGAATTGAATTAGCGGAAAGAGCAAGAGCACAGGGCAGTAACTGCAGAATAATATTTTTGACCGGTTTTGATGAATTTACTTATGCCAAAAAAGCTTTTCAGGTTCAGGCAGAGGATTATGTACTAAAGCCTATCTGTTTTGAAGAATTGGAAGAATTGCTGGTGAGAGTATGCCGTGATTTGGATGACAGTAAAAGACAGGAAGAAGTATTGAAGGCATCGGAAGGATATTTTTTTGAACAGGTTTGTTGTGGACTGAAGCCGGTTTCGAAGGAATTGTCAGGGTACGTTTTCCAAAGTTCAGAATCTAAGAACAGCTTTGAAATTATGGGATACTATGGGGAGCTTGCGGAGAATACAAAAAGAAAAATTATGGATTTCCCGGAAGTAAAACACATTTTTGATCTGGACAGGGTATATATTATTGTGGCGAACAATTATATTAATACGAAAAATGTTGCGGAAAGAATTATGAGGTGTGTAGGAAATATAGGTGTAATTGCCTATTTTTCTGAAAAATTTCGGATAGACGAATTGGAGAAAGCAACCCAAAAGCTGATAAGCATCAAAAACAAAATGTACTATGCTCCCATGGGAGAAGTAATTTCCACACGTTTGGAGGAAGTTTTCTACGAAAAGGCACTGGATAAATCGGTGTTTTATCTTTTCAGGGATGAGTTAAAAACGGCAATTGAAGCAGGAAGTATAGAAGAAGTGTCCGTAAAATATGAAGATTGCCTTCAGGAGATCATGTATTGCAGTATAGATGAGTGCAAACGGGAAATGTACGGATTATATATGTATATTCGTAATTATTTTGAAAATAAAGACAGAGAGTTCCCGGATGTAAGCGAGAAGTGGGAAAAAATGGAGGATGTTATTTTAGGAAGAAGTTCTTTCATTTTCGC
>CAZSBV010000497.1:0-1095 GCA_964605105.1 uncultured Lachnospiraceae bacterium
ATTATGTTGATTGGTTCCAATCCGGAAGAAGCACATCCGGTAATTGGTATGCAGATTCGTCAGGCAGTGGAACGTGGTACAAGACTCATTGTAGTAGACCCACGTGATATCGGGCTTTCTAAAGTTGCTGACGTACATTTGAAATTAAAGCCAGGTACTAACGTGGCATTTGCCAATGGTATGATGAATGTAATCATCAACGCAGGTCTGGCTGATGAAGAATTCATTAAGACCAGAACAGAAGGTTTTGAGGAATTAAAAGAAATTGTAAAAGAATATACACCGGAAAAAGTTGCAGAAATCTGTCATATTGATCCGGATCATTTAAGAGAAGCAGCATTGATGTATGCAACTGCTAAAAAAGCTCCTATTATCTACTGTCTGGGTGTAACAGAACATTCTACAGGTACAGAAGGCGTTATGTCCATGTCCAATATGGCTATGTTAGTTGGTAAACTGGGCAAAGAAGGTTGTGGCGTAAATCCTCTTCGTGGACAGAATAATGTTCAGGGTGCTTGTGATATGGGAGCACTTCCGGGCGATTTTCCAGGATATCAGAAGGTAACCAGTCCGGAAGTAGTTGCGAAATTTGAAAGAGCTTGGGGAACCAGATTAAGTAACAAACCTGGTATGCATGCAACAGATGTATTTGGTGCAGCTATTCGCAAAGAAATCCGTGGATTGTTTATCTTCGGTGAAGACCCTGTAGTAACCGATGCTGATCAGGGACATATTAAGAAAGCATTGGAAAGTCTTGACTTCTTAGTAGTGTCTGACTTATTCTTAACAGAAACAGCAGCTTTTGCAGATGTTGTCCTTCCGGGAACCAGCTATGCAGAAAAAGAAGGTACTTTCAGCAATACAGAACGTCGTGTACAGAGAGTGCGTAAGGCAGTAGAACTGGAAGGTGAAATGAGATTGGATACAGATATCTTTATTGATTTGATGAATCGTATGGGATATCCTCAGCCACATCTTACCAGTGAAGAAATTATGGATGAAATTGCTTCCGTAACACCAATCTTTGGTGGTATCAGCCATAGAAGACTGGATAAGGGAGAAAGTATTCAGTGGCCATGTACTGACAAATATCAT
>CAZSBV010000498.1:0-1093 GCA_964605105.1 uncultured Lachnospiraceae bacterium
TTCTTTTCTTCATAAATTGCAATATCTTCATCGCTCCATACTTTTTCTGTACAAGCTTTTTCGATTAAAGCATTTAAAATTGGTTTTGGAAGAGATGCCGGATCATTTAAGGAAGAATCCACAATGATTTCTCTCATTTTATCTACTGCTTCCGGAGCGATATCAGCTCTGCTGATATATTCTGGGTTCATTGCAGCAATCTGCATAGCAACATTAGTAAGAGCTTCTTTCACATCTGTTGCACCTTCAGCTGCTAAGATAACACCAATTTTACCACCTGCATGAATATAGCTTGCAACACAATCACCAGAAACTTTTGCAAATCTACGTACAGATAATTTTTCTCCGATAGTAGCAGTTTTTTCAACTAACACGTCTTTAAGACCATTCATTTCAAGAAGTGCTTCGATATCTTCACCGTTTTTACCACCGTTTAAACCGGAATCAAGTGCATTGTCAGCTACTAACTGTACGAATTCCTGGAATGTTTCATTTTTTGCAACGAAGTCAGTTTCAGAGTTAACTTCTGTTACAACTGCAGTATTATCTTTGATTGCAACACGAGTAATACCTTCAGCTGCGATTCTGGAAGCTTTCTTTTCCATCTTAGCTGCTCCACTCTTCTTTAAAACTTCAACAGCTGCGTCCATATCACCGTTTGTTTCAGTTAATGCTTTTTTGCAGTCCATCATACCTGCACCGGTCATTTCTCTTAATTCTTTTACCATTGCTGCTGTAATAGCCATTGTATCCTCCATTCTCCCGCATTTTGCGAGAACAAAATTAATAGTTATTTACATTAATTAGCGATTTATATAAATCCGCTAAAATATTCCTGCTTATAATCCTAACATAATATTTCTAACCTATTATGTTTAAGATGAATTATATCTTGCCTTTCGTGAAAATCAACATAAGGAAACCATTCAGTTTCCTTATGTCTTAATCAACTTTTCTTAGATAAATTATTCAGCGTCAACTACTTCTTCAATATCAGTTGCTTCTGTTTCTACTTCTTCTGTATAAACAGCTTCACCCTGATTAGCTTCGATAACAGCATCTGCCATTTTAGCAACGATTAATTTTACTGCTC
>CAZSBV010000499.1:0-1092 GCA_964605105.1 uncultured Lachnospiraceae bacterium
CTGATTAGAACAGCCGATCAGCTGTAAGCCAATCAGTCCTGCCACCAATACCTTTACAATTTTTCTTTTCATAATTTTCCTCACAATCTGCGAATTTTAAATTCGCAATTCACAGACACCATTTCAACAGATGATTAATCGTTCTCAAATTCATGTCTGCTCAAATAAATAATAACTATTCAGTTATATCACATTTGTCCGTTTATAGCAAGGGTGACAACAATCTGGAAATCTGTTCTTTTATGCGCATTTGCAGGGTTCTGGAAGCATATTCCTGAATAGTCAATTCTTTACAATCATCTAAATCCTTCTCAAAAACAGTACACATTTTTCTCACTTCCTCATATCCATAGACAATCGCATTCATTTCATAGTTTAAATGAAAACTACGAATATCCATATTGGCGGTTCCGTAACAATAGACTTCTTCATCCATGATGATTCCCTTGGCATGTAAAAAACCTTTTTGATAAATATAAATTTTTGCCCCCATCTGCAGTAATTCTGCTGCATAATACAGCGTGGCAGGATACACAAACATGTGATCCGGTTTGTCGGGAATCATAAGTTTTACTTCCTTTCCCGAAAGCAGCGCCAGTTTTAAAGCGTTCAATACCACTGTATCCGGAATAAAATAAGGCGTTTGTATCCATATCTTTTCTTTGGCACCGGTGATACATCTTAAATAAACATTTCGAATGTGCGGAGAAGCCGATGCCGGTCCGCTAGTGACCATCTGAACCGTACTTCCTCCAAAACCTCCCTGTAACACGGTAAACTTCCCTTTTTCTCCCCAGTCCTCCATAAAAACATTTCTCAAAGAATCCACTGCACTTCCCACAATACGAAAATGTGTATCTCTCCAAAAACCAAATCGGGCTTCCAATCCCAGATACTCTTTTCCTATGTTATAACCACCAATATAACCAATGTATTGGTCCACCACCAGAATCTTTCTATGGTTGCGATAATTAAACCCGGAAACCGCGGATAAAAAAGGACTCCAGAAGCTGTGCTTAAAACATTTGACTTTCACTCCTTTTCTTCTCATTTCATTCCAGCTCCTGCGGCTGACTTTTCGGCTCCCCAGAC
>CAZSBV010000500.1:0-1087 GCA_964605105.1 uncultured Lachnospiraceae bacterium
AGCGAACGTGGAATTCCTTTTAAAATCACAGAAGGCACACCAACACGTGAAACCGTCTCCTTTTGCTTGATTACAAACGCAGCATATGCTATTTTTCACCTTCCATTAATAACACTTTTACTTCATAACTTTTCACTTTGCCATCAAAGACCTCTTCCCCAAGCAAATCATATTTTCCGACATATTCAGGCACTTCTATCGTTTTATTTTCATTGTGATATATAATCACCACACGTCTATCTTTTTTGTCACAATCACGGATACTTCTCTCTTCTATTAAAAGTCCCTTTGCATCGTCTGTCAAAAGAAACCTTTGCATTCCATTAACAATACACGGTTCGCTTTTCCTGAGTGCCAAAAGTTTCTTATAATAAGCAAGCATCTGCTGATCCTGCAACTCCTCTTTCCAAAGCATTCCCCGTCTACAATCCGGGTCATTGCCACCCGTCATTCCAACTTCATCACCGTAATACACCATTGGGCACCCTTTAGATAAAAGCTGCAAGCCTGCTGCCAGCATCTGCTTTTTACTTCTATTCTTAACCAAATGCTTAAATCGCGGCGTATCATGACAATCTATCAAATTCCATAAAACCTCATATGTTTCAGAATGAATGGTTCCCCGCATAAAACCGAGTCGTTCCGCAAACTCCGTAGCAGTTACAGTACCATTAGCCACAAATCCCAGAACCGCATCTCGGAAATGATAGTTCATCAGACTGTCCCACTCATCTCCCTGCAAATACGCCGGTGCATAAAACCAATTCTCACCTACAATCAATGCATCTTCTTTAAACGCCTTAATCTTGCTGCGAAACTTTTTCCAAAAACCATGACTGATTTCATCACCCACATCAAGCCGCCAGCCATCTATGTTACACTCCCGCATCCAATAAGTCACCACATCAAAAATATACTGCTGTACTGCTTCATTGGAAGTATTGAGTTTGGGCATTCCACCATAATATCCAAAGCAAAGATAATTAGGTTTTTGTCCAAAACTGCTCTCTAGCGGAAAGCTTTTCGGGTAATACCACTCTTTATAAACCGATGTCTCCCCATTTTTCTTCAAATCTTCGAAAGCAAA
>CAZSBV010000501.1:0-1083 GCA_964605105.1 uncultured Lachnospiraceae bacterium
GTGCTCCCTCTGCATATCTCACAAATTTCTTTTTTCCTTCAGCAAAACCGGTCTTGCTTGTCTTTACATTTATATTCTATGGACTTTGGTGGACTTTGTCGTTTCACAATTACTGGATTTTTTGTCCAGTATGAATGGACTTTTGAGCACAAAAAAGAGCCTGCGTTTAAGTCAATACAACCTAACTACAAGACTCTTTACTATTAATATTTCAAAATACCACTATATATTTTTAATTATTTTCCTTTATAAACATATTTCTCTAGACTAATGAGTTGTTTTGTTTCATCTGGTAACTCTAAATTATTCAAATTCAATCCTTTTGCCACATGCTTTACTACTGCATAAATATTATCACTAATTCCCTTTTCTAAAATTGCCAAAACCTGAGAAGGGCTATTCGTTAATTTCTTAATATCTTCTAATAATGCAGAGGAAGGAACATAAACATCATCTTCCTGACTCAATCCCAAACAAAAGTTGACACCACCCATAATTTTATCTACATATAGATATGGACGTCCTCCATTATAATCCCCCGTAATTTTTGTAATCTTCGATACATCTGTCAATGAATCTAACGCTGCCAATTTCAAATTTGTTGTTCCATCTTGTTTAAACTGAAATTCATCGATGCCTAATTTATTTTCAATACATTTACGATAAAAGTTTTTTGCTTGATGATGCAAAACATTTCCGTTTGCATCTATCAATTCTAATCCAGTTAAATGTTGATAATTTCTATCATAAAATGCCACTTCTATATGATGAATCTGATTATCTTTTCTTTCACGATAAATAATAATTAGCTTTTTATTCAAAAGTTTATTTTGATACTGTTTTGCACAATTCAGTACCTTTCGTCTTGCTTCTTCCTTACTGTACTTCATTTTGGCAAGTTATCCTCCATAAATTTAAAAAGAGAGTAATAGCACCACTGTGCTACATACTCTCTTTTAGTGGCTAATTTTAGTGTTGTCTGCCAACGACCAACTAACTGTTGGTAAATATATCGGTTTTTAGTGTTGTCCGCCAACGATCAATCACATGATTGATAAACATATCAGATTATAGTGTTAGCCC
>CAZSBV010000502.1:0-1070 GCA_964605105.1 uncultured Lachnospiraceae bacterium
ATCTGGATTACTTCATCAATATTATCTAATGCAATTAATAATCCCTGTAAAATATGATCTCTTTCTTCCGCTTTATTTAAATCATATTTTGTTCTTCTGGTAACCACATCTTCCTGATGTTTAATATAATATTTTAACATATCCAGAAGATTTAATACCTTAGGTTCATTGTTAACAAGTGCTAACATAATAACACCAAAAGTATCCTGAAGCTGGGTATGTTTATATAACTGATTTAAAATAATATTTGCATTTACATCACGACGAAGTTCAATAACCACACGCATACCTTCACGACTGGATTCATCACGAAGAGCAGTAATACCGTCTACTTTTTTCTCTCTATGTAATTCTGCAATTTTTTCAATTAACTTTGCTTTATTTACCATATAAGGTAATTCTGTAACTATAATCTGGCTCTTACCATTGGCCAAAGTCTCTATATTAGTTACAGCACGCATTTTTACTTTACCACGGCCTGTTCTGTAAGCTTCTTCACTTCCTCTGGTTCCAAGAATGAGACCACCGGTCGGAAAATCGGGAGCTTTTACTAATGGTAAAATTTCTTCAATATCTGTTTCTCTGTCTTCTTCTACGGTATTATTAATAATTTTAACCACAGCAGAAACAACCTCACGTAAATTATGAGGTGGAATATTAGTAGCCATACCTACAGCAATACCGGTAGTACCATTTACCAAAAGGTTAGGATAACGAGCCGGTAATACAACAGGTTCTTTTTCTGTTTCATCAAAGTTAGGAGTAAAATCTACAGTATCTTTGTTAATATCAGAAAGCATTTCCATGGAAATTTTAGAAAGTCTTGCTTCTGTATAACGCATGGCAGCTGCACCATCGCCATCCACAGAACCAAAGTTTCCATGACCATCTACCAATGGATATCTGGTAGACCATTCCTGAGCCATATTAACTAATGCACCATAAATAGAGGAGTCACCATGAGGGTGATATTTACCCATGGTATCTCCAACGATACGTGCACATTTTCTATGTGGCTTATCAGGACCATTATTTAATTCAATCATAGAATATAAAACTCTACGCTGAAC
>CAZSBV010000503.1:0-1065 GCA_964605105.1 uncultured Lachnospiraceae bacterium
TAACAGGTAAAAAGAATGGAAGAGGAGCTTATTTGTGCAAATCAGAGGAGTGTCTGAAAAAAGCCAGAAAGAATCGTGGAATGGAACGTTCTTTCAAAATGAGCATTCCATCAGAGGTATATGACAACTTGGAAAAGGAGTTTGCGGAAATTGAAGAAGAATAAGATTTTTTCATTGCTTGGATTGGCAACCAGATCCAGAAATGTTGTAAGCGGTGAATTTATGACAGAAAAAGCGGTGAAAAGTTATAGTGCTGAACTGGTTATTGTAGCTGAAGATGCATCTGGTAATACCAAGAAAATGTTTACAAATATGTGTGAATTTTATGAAGTCCCAATGTTTATTTATGGCACTAAAGAAGAATTAGGGCATGCTATGGGAAAAGAAATGAGAGCATCGTTAGCAATCACAGATCCAGGATTTGCAAAATCCTTAACGAAGTTATTAAATGAGTAACGGAGGTAGTTTAGTAGAATGGCTAAATTTAAAGTATATGAACTTGCAAAAGAGTTAGATAAATCCAGTAAAGAAGTGCTGGCTTTCTTACAGGAAAAAGGTATTGAAGTAAAAGCTGCACAGAGTTCGGTGGATGATGCTTCAGCAGAGATGGTAAGAAAGCATTTTGGTGGTAAGACAGAAGAAGCACCAAAAGTGGAAATGCCAAAAGCAGAGGCACCAAAGGCGGAAACACCAAAAGCAGAAGAGGTCAAGGCAGCAGAAGCATCAAAGACAGAAGCGCCTAAGAAAAAGAAAACTATTATTTTTGTCAGCAACCCACAGCACAGTAAAATGCCGGGGGGACAAAGACCACCGATGAAAAATAATAGTAATAATAATCAAAAGCCTAACAACAATAAACCAGCACAGGAAAGTAAACCTGCTGCAAAACCAATTCAGTTAGGACCAAACCAGATGATCAATAAATCCACCGGAAAGGTAATGGAAATGTTACCACCGAAGAAACCAGAAGTAGTTGAAGAACCAGTAGTAGTACAGGAAGAAAAAACGCCAGTGAAACCAAACAGAGAGAACGGAAATAACAGAAATAATCAGGAAAGATCCAAT
>CAZSBV010000504.1:0-1063 GCA_964605105.1 uncultured Lachnospiraceae bacterium
CATAAAAACCGAAACTAACTATTCAGTCACAGCCTCTGTTTTTCTTTAAATTATATATTATATCGCCATTGTAAGAACTGCCTCTAACAGCATGTACAAAAATGCAATAATTAAGGCAATCACCAATGACAGTGTCACACGTTTTTTTGAATTCTCCGGCTTTATAAGCAACTGACCTAATTTTTCTTTCTGTCCTTCGCGACCTGCGATAAAGATCAACAGGCATATGGCCAGAACTGTGGTTACTGCTGCAATGATACTATAAATGCCGATGGTCATTAACAAGTCTTCCCTTGTCATAGCAGCAGATTCCGCCGCAAGGCTTCCCGGCATCAAGACCTCCGTCAAATACATAGTACACACCGATTGCGCATTGATAATAAAATGCATGATCACAGATGCCCAGATACTGTTCGTCGCAATCACAACCAATGCCAAAGCGACTCCGATAACAAAAGCATATCCTGCCTGGTTGAAATTCATATGCATGAATCCAAATACGAGTGCAGACAACAAAATTGCTCCCAGTGCATTACCGTCTTTTCTGTATCCATTAAAAATGACTCCTCGGAATACGAACTCTTCCGAAAAAGGACCAAACATAGCAATCATGGCAAATGCTACCGGAAACGGAACCGCCAAAATATCACTGCTCAAAGCCACTACTGTATTATCCACAAACAACATACTAATAGCGTTCACGACAGTCACCAACGGCATGCATAACAAAGTATACAACGCCACCAAAAAAGCGGTCGAAATTTTAATTCTTCGAAAGCCCAAATCACAGGCTTTTATTTTTTCTTTTCCAAGAAAAATACTAACTAATGCAGGTAATAAAATCACCATCTGACTTGCCAGAAGGTTTTCAATAATTCCTAAAGAAAAAAACTGACTGCCCACTATCAGTATGGCAATCAGCACAAAATGCATCAATACCACTGATAGGAACAGCCGGTTCGATTTTTTACTATTCATTCTACGAATTAGTTTTCCATCATAAAGTTAACTAATTTTTTGATATCTTCCGGTTCGTATGCAATGATTTCTAATTCAGAGATAG
>CAZSBV010000505.1:0-1057 GCA_964605105.1 uncultured Lachnospiraceae bacterium
CCTGTTTTTGCAAATTCTTCACGAAGAATTGCATCAGATTCACGAAGTGCTTCCAATCTGTCACGAGTGATAGCACCGAGACATCTTACGCCAAGTCCCGGACCCGGGAATGGCTGACGGTAAACCATTTCTGCCGGAAGACCAAGTTCTACACCACAGGCACGAACTTCATCTTTGAATAACTGTGCTAATGGTTCTACTAATGCGAACTGTAAATCTTCAGGAAGACCACCTACGTTGTGGTGAGATTTTACACATTTAGCAGTCTTTGTACCACTTTCGATAATGTCAGGATAAATAGTACCCTGTCCTAAGAATTCGATACCTTCTAATTTTCTAGCTTCTTCTTCGAATACACGAATGAATTCACCACCAATAATTTTTCTCTTTTCTTCAGGATCAGCAACACCTTCCAGTTTTCCTAAGAATCTGTCAGTAGCATCTACATATACAAGGTTTGCATCTAATTGATTTCCGAAAACTTCTACTACGTTTTCAGATTCATTTTTACGCATAAGGCCATGATTTACATGAACACATGTCAGCTGTTTACCGATAGCTTTAATTAAAAGAGCTGCCACTACAGAAGAGTCAACTCCACCGGATAATGCAAGTAAAACTTTCTTATCACCAACCTGACGACGAACTAATTCAATCTGGTCAGCAACAAAGTTCTTCATGTTCCAGTTAGCTTCAGATTTACATACATCGAAAACAAATGCTTTCATTTCTTCATCTGTTGGAAGTGCAGCAAACTGTTTTTCACATTTGCTCTGTGGATAATCGATAGAAATCATAGGAATTCCTAAATCATAAAGTGCATCCATTACCACAACTTCTTCACCATCAACAACACGGTTTTCACCACCGTTTAAAACGATACCTTTTACATTTTCTAATTTACCTAATTCCTCTGGTGTAATATCATGTGGATGAATTTCACTGTAAACACCCATATCACGGATCTGTCGAGCAACAACAGTATTTTCTGTACTGCCAAGATCAAGAATAACAATCATGTCCTGTTTCATCTGTTTATCTCCTTTTAAAATAAGTT
>CAZSBV010000506.1:0-1051 GCA_964605105.1 uncultured Lachnospiraceae bacterium
TGACTCTGGGACTCACAGAAGCAGAGGCGGAAGAACAGATTATTAATGGATTTTTGAGATAAAAGGAAAATTTTTTTGAATTTAAAATATTAAAAAGTCTCCGTTGTGAATTTACGAATAACGGAGACTTTTTTCTTGGTCTAAAATTCTTACATTTTTATGTTAAAATCTTGCAATGCCCTATTTTACTGGAAAAAATTGGGTGTTAATATAAAAAATGAAACACAATATCTATTGTGTTTCATTCTTTGTATACTATATATCGGTGTCAATTCAAATTACTTTAGTATTTTTTCTAATTTATTTCAATTTTTTATTTCACTTTTTATTTCAACTCATTTGCGAAACTAAATTCTCCCCTTTTTCTAAAGTAGGAGAAATATTTTTTGTCATAAAAACACTTTTGCGTAAAAAAATCAGTAAAATATGATTTATTCCTATAATTCTTATTATATTTAGAAACATTCCCCTTAATTTATTATCAAAATCAAGAAATAAAAACTACGAAGTATAGATTGCATACGTAAAAAATGTAACACAATAGATATTATGTTACATTTTTTTAATTTATAAGGACATAAACCCTGATTCAAGGAGGAAAAACGATGCTTCGGATGTCAGTAAAAAATGGGGAGTACATCATGGTTGGTGATGATGTCAAAATCGTATTTTTAGGCGGTGGTGCAGGACAGACAAGAATTATGATAGATGCCCCAAAAGAAGTTAATATTGCAAGAAGCAAGGCAATTGAAAAGAGAATCCAGGACCCAGAACTTCTGGCAAAAATGCCTAAGTATTACGAAGAACCGGAACATCCTGAGAAGTATAAGAAAAAGTCAAAAGTAGTGATTGTGAAAAATAATTAAAGAACCAGAGAATTTAATTATTTCACAAAAGTTAGGATAATACATCGGAAACCTAGGTCCGGTTATTATATAGCAATTCAGAGAAAGTAAACCGCATGCAATTACCGGAACTGATTGCAGAGAACAAAAAGCGAGTGTGTTTCAAGTACATACTTGCAAGGGTGCTTGAATGGCACACGCAAAAC
>CAZSBV010000507.1:0-232 GCA_964605105.1 uncultured Lachnospiraceae bacterium
AAGGCATCGAGCAGGGTATCGAGAAAGGTACTTTAAAAACATTATACGAGCTTTATACAGATAACCTTATTAGTTTACAAGAAGCCGCGCGTAGAGCTTCCCTGACAGAACAAAATTTCTTGGATGCTACGCAAAATTTTATGCATTAATTTAAATTATGTATTTTTCTTATGTTTATTAAATCGCCTAAAAATCATATACGCATACTTTAGGCGATTTAATATTCATACTC
>CAZSBV010000507.1:242-1049 GCA_964605105.1 uncultured Lachnospiraceae bacterium
CGTTCCATTTATGCGCGCTCCCCTGAGTGACATGTTATAATAAAGGATATTATTCGTCTTACTAATCCTTTTTTCAATACCTTTTCTGTAATTTGTAAATACACTATCGCTTCTGACTTTGCTTCCTCTTACACTTTCAACTAACGGCATATGTTCGGTATCTTTTTTTGACAATCCATCGTATCTGATGCATGGCTCATATCTGTCGGGTAAGCCAAATCCAATCCCACCAGATATATTTTTTGGGCTTTGAAATGAATCGCAAATTCCAATGCTGCCGATGCAACGGTACCACTGCATGCCCAATTTACCAGATTGTTGCTCGTTGCATAATCTCGTATATTTGTATTATCTATTCTACTGATATCTGGCAATCCTGCCTCATCATTATTAATATCATCTTGAAATAGCATTACACTATCACATACAATTACTTCTAATTTTTCTAGCTTCTTCCATAGGATTGTTGTTACTATGTAGATACTTATTTGTCCGTAAATTTTTCACCGTCAGAAACCCACATGCTGTGGATTCCAATAAATATTCTTTGTCTACCTGCTGAGAAATTTCTCCAAGACTCTGAACCCATCTTTCCATAATAGGAATAATGCTACTCTCAATTACATCTCCTAATAAAATCAAATCAGACTGAATACTATTTATCATAAGTATCTGATTACATAATTCTTTCGCATCTTCATATTGTGATTCCACACAAGCCCTAGATAGATTACGTATATCCTGAATACAGTTATTAAGTTCCAACACCGCATTATGGTCATCATGTTCTCTTATGATATCCACGAT
>CAZSBV010000508.1:0-1047 GCA_964605105.1 uncultured Lachnospiraceae bacterium
ATTATATTTTATAACCAGGAGGTAAAACAAAATGAAAAAGCTTATTTCTACTTTGTTGGTTGCGGCTATGACACTTTCACTTGTTGCATGTGGCTCACCGAAAAATCCAACAAGTACAGAAGCAACAACAGACGCTGCAACAACAACTGATGCAGCAACAACAGACGCTGCAGCAGAAGCAGTTGAAGTTCAGGACATTACTCTTAAAGTTTGGGCACCACAGGTTGACCAGACAGATGAAGAAGGCAAAGTTGGCTGGTTAAACGAAATGCTTCCATTATTTGAAGAAGCACATCCGGAATACAACATCACATGGGATATTGCTGTATGTGGTGAAGGTGATGCAGGTACTCTTGTTAAAAATGACCCTGCAGCAGCAGCAGACGTATACTTCTATGCTAATGACCAGATGGGTACATTAATCGAAGCAGGTGCTTTAGCAAAACTTGGTGGCTCTTACTTAGAAACTGTAAAGAGCAACTTCTCTCAGATTCACGTAGACCTTCTTACATACACAGATGGTGAAGTTTATGGTTTCCCAACTTCTCCTAACACATGGTTTATGTGGTACAACAAAGACG
Organism: uncultured Lachnospiraceae bacterium; assembly: GCA_964605105.1. GTDB lineage: Bacteria > Bacillota > Clostridia > Lachnospirales > Lachnospiraceae > SFDP01. Next base: position 582 of record CAZSBV010000508.1, read on the forward strand.
TATTTACAGAAGAAGATATCACAAACATCGGCACAATGCTTGAAAAAGGTGTTGTTTCCTTCCCAATGGACAACTCTTGGTACACAGGTTCCTTCTTCTTTGGTGTAGGCGGAACAGTATTCGGAGCACAGGGTAATGATGCAGAAGCAGGTATTGACTTTAGTTCTGACCTTTGTGTAGCAGCTACAGGATACATGGCTGAATTGGTTAAAAATCCTAACTTTGTTAACGACGTTGACGGTGCTGGTGTAGCTGGTATGAAAGAAGGAACAATCCATGCTATGTTCTCCGGTGACTGGGATGAACCAGCTCTTAGAGAAGCACTTGGTGACAGCCTTGGTTGTGCAGTTCTTCCAAAATTCACTATGGATGGAACAGATTACCAGATGAAATCCTTTGCTGGTAATAAAGCAGTTGGTGTTAACCCTAACGCTTCTAACCCAAAAGCAGCTATGGAACTTGCAGC
>CAZSBV010000509.1:0-1046 GCA_964605105.1 uncultured Lachnospiraceae bacterium
AATTCCACAATTGCTTTCTTCAATGTAGCTTCAATTTCCTCAGAAATTACTTTTGTATCTGCAATGCTTGCAGGAATTTCCGGATATTTAGTATCAATATATGTGAAGAGTTCTCCTTCAAATCTTGTAATATCTTCTACTGCAATGTCTAATAAATACTTATTAGTTGCTGCGTAGATAATGATTACCTGGTACTGTACCGGCATTGGTTTATACTGAGGCTGTTTTAAGATTTCTTTGATTCTTTCACCCTGTGCCAGTTTTTCTTTGGTATCTGCATCCAAATCGGAACCGAACTGAGCAAATGCTGCAAGTTCACGATACTGAGCTAATTCCACACGGATAGGAGCTGCAATTTTCTTCATCGCTTTGATCTGTGCAGCACCACCTACTCGGGATACGGAAAGACCGGCATTTACAGCTGGACGGAAACCTGCATTGAACATTTCTGTTTCAAGATAAATCTGTCCGTCTGTAATGGAAATAACGTTGGTAGGAATGTATGCGGATACGTCTCCTGCCTGAGTTTCAATAATTGGAAGTGCTGTTAAGGAACCTCCGCCATATTCTTCACTCATTCTTGCTGCTCTTTCTAAGAGTCTGGAATGGAGATAGAATACGTCACCAGGGTAAGCTTCACGTCCCGGTGGTCTCTTTAATAACAGAGATAATGTACGGTAAGCAACCGCATGTTTACTTAAGTCATCATAAATAACTAATACATCTTCTCCGTTTTCCATCCATTCTTCTCCGATTGCACAACCGGAATATGGAGCAATATACTGTAATGGAGCAAGTTCACTGGCTGTAGATACAACAACAGTTGTATAAGCCATAGCTCCGTATTCTTCTAATGTTTTTACAATGTTAGCAACAGTGGATGCTTTCTGACCAATTGCAACATAGATACATTTCACGTTCTGACCTTTCTGGTTAATAATTGTATCAATTGCAATCGCAGTTTTACCTGTCTGTCTGTCACCAATGATTAACTCACGCTGTCCTCTTCCGATTGGAACCATGGAGTCAATGGCTTTAATACCTGT
>CAZSBV010000510.1:0-1027 GCA_964605105.1 uncultured Lachnospiraceae bacterium
TTGTTGTTACTTCCATAGCAACTTCTGCTGCATATAATTTAGCCATAGCAGCTTCCATAGAGTAGGAAACTTTTTTACCCTGAGCATATTCATTTTTCTTCATAGCAGCTTTGTATACTAACAATTTAGCAGCTTCTACTTTAGTAGCCATATCAGCTAACTGGAACTGTGTGTTCTGGAATGCGCTGATAGAACGACCGAACTGTTTTCTTTCTTTTACATAGTTGATTGTTGTTTCAAGAGCACCTTCTGCAATACCAAGAGCCTGAGCAGCGATACCGATACGTCCACCATCCAGTGTGTGCATAGCGATCGCGAAACCTTTTCCTTTAGCACCAAGTAAGTTTTCCTTTGGAATACGACAATCTGTGAAGATTAATTCGTATGTAGAAGAACCTTTGATACCCATTTTCTTTTCTTTTGTACCGAATGTAAATCCAGGTGTTCCTTTTTCTACGATAAATGCAGAGATTTCTTTCTGAACACGGCCACGTTTTTCAATTTTACCTGTTACAGCGATGATAATATAAACGTCAGCTTCTTTACCGTTTGTGATGAAACATTTAGATCCGTTAAGTACCCATTCGTCACCATCTAAAACAGCTTTTGTCTGCTGTCCCTGAGCGTCTGTACCAGCTCCTGGTTCTGTTAAACCGAAAGCACCAAGTTTTCTACCGGAAGCTAAGTCTGGTAAATATTTTGCTTTCTGTTCCGGTGTACCATATGTCTGGATTGGGTCTACACAAAGGGATGTATGTGCAGAAACGATAACACCTGTTGTACCACAAACTTTAGATAATTCTTCAACACACATAGCATATGTTAAAGCATCACAACCCTGTCCGCCGTATTCCTTTGGTACAGGAATTCCTAAGAAACCATATTTAGCCATTTTTTCAACTGTTTCTCTTGGGAATCTTTCTTCTTCATCAACCTCCTGAGCAAGAGGTTTTACTTCGTTTTCAGCGAAATCTTTGAATAACTGTCTCGCCATTTCATGTTCTTTGCTTAAAGTAAAATCCATGAT
>CAZSBV010000511.1:0-1017 GCA_964605105.1 uncultured Lachnospiraceae bacterium
TAATAAACCATGGAGGTAGAATAAAGGTGGAAAAGATTAAACAAAACGCGTTTGTGAAAAAAGTGGGATTTAATAGAATTGTCCTGGTTGGCGTAATGCTTTTAATGTACCTGATGTTTGGTGCAATGACCGGCGGTAAATTCTTTACAGTATCCCGTCTTATGAACATTTTTAACTATGTATACTTCTTAGGCTTTCTTGCTTTAGGTGTTACATTTGTTATCGCAACAGGTGGTATCGATTTCTCTATCGGACCTGTAATGTTCTGTTGTGCATTGGTTTCAGGATATAGTTTCTTTAACCATGGAATACCAATGGGACTTGCATTGGTATTATGTATCTTAGTTGGATTATTATTTGGTGTGTGGAATGGTTATTTAGTAGCATACATAAAGATTCCACCATTCATCGTGTCTATGGCATCTATGAATATGGCAAAAGGTATTGCAGCAGTATTTACAAAGACACAGTCTGTAAGCTGGCCACAGTCTTCTGACCCTGCAGGTTGGTACAGAAGCTTTGTAAAAACCGGAAGTTTCCCTACCGGTATTGTTATTTTCCTTGCTGTTGCAGTTGTTTGTGCAATTATTTTAAATAAGACAAAAGCCGGAAGATATATCCTCTGTCTCGGTAGTAACTCCGAAGCAGTTAGACTTTCTGGTGTAGATGTTAAAAAATGGACTATGTTAGCATATGTTATTTGTGGAATTTTAGTTGGTATCGCAGCTATCTTCTATGTAGGTGCTTATACAACAGTTCAGCCGGGTTATGGTGACCAGTATAACAACGAAGCAATTGCTTGTTGTGTAATGGGTGGTACATCCATGGCAGGTGGTATTGCATCCATCGCAGGTACTGTAATTGGTACACTTATTATTTCCCTTTTACAGCAGGGTATTCTTGCACTTGGTTTCTCCAAAGACTATCAGTTCATTATTACAGGTTTCATTGTAATTGGTGCTGTTTACGCAGACGTTTCTGCAAGACGTAGAAAAAATTAATGTGATAGTACATAGA
>CAZSBV010000512.1:0-1017 GCA_964605105.1 uncultured Lachnospiraceae bacterium
GTTGATAGCTTCAATAGTCTGTGGTTTTACACCATCATCTGCTGCTACAACTAAGATAGCAATATCTGTAGAGTTCGCACCACGCATACGCATTGCTGTAAATGCTTCGTGACCCGGTGTATCTAAGAAAGTAATCTTCTGTCCATTAATACTTACAGAATATGCACCAATATGCTGTGTAATACCACCGGCTTCTTTATTTGTAACATTTGTTTTACGGATAGCATCCAAAAGAGAGGTTTTACCATGGTCAACATGACCCATAACACAGATGACCGGTGCTCTGGATACCATGTTTTCTTCGGATTCTTCATCTTCCTTTAATAATTCTTCAATTACGTCAACTTTTACTTCCTGTTCACACATAATATCGAATTCAATAGCAATGTTTTCCGCATCTTCAAAAGTAACTTCCTGGTTCACAGTTACAATCTTACCCTGCATAAACAATTTTTTAATAATTGCAGCCGGCTGCATTTTCATCTTTTCTGCAAGTTCTTTGATTGTAATAGTTTCCGGAACTGTAATTACTTTAATCTGTTCTTCCGGTTCTACCTGCTTTGGTTCCGGTTTAATAAAGCGACCTGCTTTATTCTTATTCTTGATTTCAACTTCTTTATCTTCGTATAAAGCATCCTTTTTAGAACGTTTATCTTTCGCCTGATTTAATCTTCTCTGTTCTTCTCTGTGTTTGTCATTCTGCATCATTGGTGCATCGGAAGCAAAGCTTCTATTTTCCTTTTTAGACTGGAATTTAGCGTCCTGTCTTTCATTTCTTCCCTGACCGCGGTCGTTATCTTTAAAGCCCCTGTTATTACCTTGATTATTTCCGTTACCCTGATAAGAACCTTTATTATTACCGCTATTTTGTCTATCACCATTATTGCCGTTGTTTCCCCGCTGTCCTGGTTTGCCTGCATAATTACGGTCTCCTGTTCTTCTATCCTCACCCTGTGGTCTTCTGTCGTTTCCACGATCATTGAAACGATTTCCTCCATGATTGGATCTTTCCTGATT
>CAZSBV010000513.1:0-1016 GCA_964605105.1 uncultured Lachnospiraceae bacterium
TGAAACATACTATAATCTATCTATCGGAATAGTTATAATTGTCATTTCGATGGGCAAAGAGAGGTAGAAACATGGAAAATAAGCAAAGAATCATACAGGAACTGGTTCCTGGTAAACAGATTACTTTGGCACACATCATTGCCAATCCGGATCCGATAATGTATGGCAAGTTAGGATTAAACCCTAAAGTGGAATATTCCAAATCCGCCATCGGAGTTTTAACGGTAAGTCCTGCTGAGACAGCAATTATTATGGCTGACATAGGAATTAAGTCCGCAGGTGTTGAGTTAGGATTCGTGGATCGTTTTTCCGGCTCTGTTATTGTGACAGGCACGGTATCAGAAGTAGAAGCATCCATTGAGGCTATTTTACAATATGTAAAAGATACCCTTGGATATGCGGTTACACCTATTACAAGAACTTAGGATTATCATACGATATGAGAAAGATTATTTTGATGGGACGCAGCGAAGCAGGAAAAACGACACTGACACAGGCGCTTAAGGGTGAAAAGATTACATATAAGAAGACGCAGTACATAAATCATTATGATGTAATTATTGATACCCCTGGAGAATATCTTCAGACAGGAAAGCTTGGCAGAGCATTAGCGTTATACTCATATGAAGCTGATGTGGTAGGACTTTTGGCATCGAGCACGGAGCCTTTTTCATTATATCCTCCGAACATTACCTGTATGGTAAACAGAGATGTAATTGGAATTGTGACCAAGATTGATAAGAAAGACGGAAATGCTGAACTTGCTGCCAGTTGGTTAAGGAATGCAGGATGCAAAGATATTTTTTATGTAAATTCCAAAACCGGGGAAGGAGTATCCGATATATTGGAATACTTAAGGGAACCGGGAGATATACTGCCTTGGGAAATGCAAGATAGTAACTGTTAATAAGTATACATTCAGAGAAGTGTGAACTCTGAATATATATAAAAAATACAAATCAAAAGGAGAACAAAAAATGGCACTGAACGAATACGAAATTAAAAAAATGATGTGT
>CAZSBV010000514.1:0-1013 GCA_964605105.1 uncultured Lachnospiraceae bacterium
CCCTGGCAGCCCTATTGATTAGCCTGGAGTTGGCCGGCAGAATCCGCCAGCTGCCGGGCAACCGTTATGAAAAATTGAGAAGGTAAAAATACACAACGACCATGAAACAGATACTTGTCACATTCGTTTTAACCTCATTGTTTTGGTTTGCCTTTTTCGAATATACCGCAAAATTATCAAACGAAAAAGCGAACAATCAGCATGATACCGAATTATCAGCAGAAGCGAGAAATTCAATCAAAGTCGAAAATAACGACACTGAAGAGCCTGTCTCTACACCAAAGCCTAAAGCCCAAAAAGAAGACACCGGCTCAGAAATAAAAAAATTAGGGAAAGAAAAGACTCAAACAAAGAACGTGGAGCCTGCTTTGTCCAAACAAAAAGACGTGATGCAAATCTCTCCTTTTGGCATTTATGGCAAGTGGGCACCCATTGAGAGCGCAGAAGCCCCCCTTGAGTTTACAAAATATGGGACTGTAATACAAACGAAATACAGCCTTGCTTTTCGCCACAACTATTCAACCCATGAAAATCAATTAAAAATCGGCCACGAAAAAATGACATTCAAGGTAATATCCGATGGAGGTATAGTTTATCTTGAGATATACAATTCATCCGAATATTCCGGCAGATATAAGAGGGTTGCACAATCGAAGCAGATTAACGCCAAGGTGATAGACATCACAGAATACCAAGAAAAAATAATCGGGAAATGGTCTCCGGTAGAAGGACAAGAACCCCCCTTGGAATTTACCAAATACAATACAGTAATACAGAAAAAGTATGGATTAGATCTGCGCAATAACTATTCACTCAATAATGATATTTTAGAAATCGAACACCATAGGAATATACCTATTGTAATTAGCGAAGATAACGAGAATTACTATCTGGAGATTTATAACTCTGTGGAATTTTCGGGTAGATATAAAAGAACTAAATAATCTGCCGATGAAGATGATTGATACCCATAGCCACCTCTACTCTTCGGAGTTTGACGAGGATAGAGATGC
>CAZSBV010000515.1:0-1005 GCA_964605105.1 uncultured Lachnospiraceae bacterium
CACCGGATAAGTTAACTACTAACTGATCTACACCAGGAGTCTTAGTTGCCAATGCATCAACATGCTGCTGAGCAACTTCTTCCTCTTTCTTCTTATCGATGAAGAGACCCTTCATAAATTTATGCATAGTTGCCATAGTTGTATTTTCTGCAACTGTTTTCTGAACTACGATACCATATCTCTTTCTGTCTTCAGACAGATAACCGATACCGGCATTAACCGCATCCTGAGGACTCTTGATATCCACTTTTTTACCATTGATATAGATATCTCCGCTTTCCTTAGGGTCTGCACCGAATAATGCTCTCGCTGTTTCTGTACGTCCTGCACCCATTAATCCGGAGAAACCAAGTATTTCACCTTTACGAAGTTCAAAGCTTACATTCTGTACCATTTTACCTGCATTTAAGTTTTCAACTTTTAATACAACCGGAGCATCCTTAGGTACTGCACTCTGAGTCTTAGGGTCTTCGTAAATTACACGACCTACCATCATGTTGATGATATCTTCTTTTGTACAATCTTTTGTAATCAATGTTCCAACATAGGTACCATCACGCATGACTGTAACTCTGTCTGTAATAACTTTGATTTCATCCATACGATGGGAAATATATACCATTGCGATATCTTTTTTCTTTAAGTCTCTGATGATTTTGAACATTTCTTCGATTTCAGCTTCTGTAAGGGCTGCAGAAGGTTCGTCGAATACGATAACTTTTGCATCGAAGGAAACAGCTTTTGCAATTTCACACATCTGCTGTTTACCTACAGTTAAGTTAGACATAGTTTCTGTCGGATCAATGTCTACATTTAATCTTTCAAAAAGTTTCTTGGATTCTTCAATCATCTTCTTATCATCGATTTTGATTCCGTTCTTAAATTCTCTACCGATGAATAAGTTCTGTGCTACGGTCAGATGACCTAACATATTAAGTTCCTGATGTACAATTACAACACCGGCATCCTGTGCTTCTCTTGTGTTCTTGAATTCAACTTCTTTTC
>CAZSBV010000516.1:0-1005 GCA_964605105.1 uncultured Lachnospiraceae bacterium
GATTACAAAAAGGAAAATGTACCATTGAATTAGGTTTCATTCATTCTGATATTATCACCAGTTACAAGAGAGTTGCGGATCACTGTTCTAATGTAGCAGTATGCATCACAGAAGTAATGGCAGATGAATATGAAACACATGGTTATACAGATGATCTTAAACATGTAAATAATGAACAGTATAAGAAAAATTACAGAGCGTTAAGAGATAAATATTTATTACCATAAGTTTAATAAAAAATCATGAAAAGGTGGAAATAGACATGTACTCATTTGAAGAGATTAAAGCGGTAGATCCTGAAATTGCAGAAGCTATTGTGAAGGAGCAGAACAGACAGAACGACCATATTGAGTTGATCGCTTCTGAAAACTGGGTAAGTAAAGCTGTTATGGCGGCTATGGGAAGTCCGCTTACGAATAAGTATGCAGAAGGATATCCGGGAAAAAGATATTATGGTGGATGCCAGTGTGTAGATGAAGTGGAAAATCTTGCAATTGAACGAGCAAAAGAATTGTTCGGTTGTGATTATGCTAATGTTCAACCACATTCCGGGGCACAGGCAAATATGGCAGTACAGTTTGCTATTTTGAATCCGGGCGATACTATTATGGGTATGAATCTTGATCATGGCGGACATTTAACACACGGAAGTCCGGTAAACTTATCGGGAAAATACTTTAACGTAGTTCCTTATGGTGTAAATGATGAAGGTTTCATTGATTATGATGAATTACGTAGAATTGCTTTAGAAGCAAAACCTAAAATGATCATTGCAGGTGCTTCTGCTTATGCAAGAACTATTGATTTTAAGAAATTTAGAGAAGTTGCTGACGAAGTAGGAGCAGTTCTTATGGTAGACATGGCTCATATTGCCGGTCTTGTAGCAGCCGGACTTCATCCAAGCCCGATGCCATATGCAGATGTTGTAACAACAACAACTCATAAGACACTTCGCGGACCAAGAGGAGGTCTGATTCTTGCAAATAAAGAAGCAAATGATAAATA
>CAZSBV010000517.1:0-1005 GCA_964605105.1 uncultured Lachnospiraceae bacterium
TTATCTTGTAAAAAGTCAATACGCAACTATTTGGCATAAAGAGTGGTGATGCATTATTGAATAGTATTGTGTTGGAGTGGACAGAATAGAAATTTCATTTTTTGTATCATTTATGAATATTTGTGAAAATTGCATATATGTATAATCGAGAAAGTGTGATATATTTATCATAAGCATATGAACTTCTATATCTTTAATCAGTTCTTACGATAATTTCGTCAGATATCAATTCTTAGAAAATCTATGCTTTACAAATTAATTTGAGGAAAGCAGGAGATTTTCTAACAAATGAAAGTATAGAATGTTCATTTAAAAAGATTTCCTGCGAAAGGAGGTCTTTTTATGAATACAGAAACAAATGTAACTGCAAACCGTGAGTACAAAAGTACGGTTTTCTCAAAGCTTTTTAAAGATAAGAAAAAGCTTTTAACATTGTATAATGCTTTAAACAACAGTAATTATACGAATGCAGATGAGCTGGAGCTTGTAACTTTGGAAAATGCAATATATATGACCATGAAAAATGACCTGGCATTTATCCTAGATTGTAAACTTACACTTTATGAGCATCAGTCTACACCTAACCCTAATATGCCTTTGAGGGATTTATTTTATGTATCCAAAGAATATGAGAAACTGGTAAACAAGAAAACGTTGTATTCCAGACGTAAGCATAAGATTCCAGCACCACATTTTGTAGTTTTTTATAATGGGATGGAGCAGCAGCCAGAAAAGCAAATATTAAAATTATCGGATTTATACCAGATACCTGAGACAGAACCTATGTTGGAATTACAAGTTTTAATGCTGAATATCAATGATGGTAATAATGAAGAATTAAAAGAAAGCTGCCAGGTACTGAAAGAATATATGCAGTATGTAAACTGTGTTCGTAAATATGTATATCAAGAAAAAATTACTTTAAATGATGCGGTAGAATGTGCAATAACAGAGTGTATAAAAAAGGGAATCTTAGAAGATTTTCTAAGAGAGAATCGTGCGGAG
>CAZSBV010000518.1:0-1000 GCA_964605105.1 uncultured Lachnospiraceae bacterium
GCAAATCTTGGTTGTCAGACGATAGGTGTTGATTTTGATGAACGTATGATAAAGACAGCTTCAGAGAATCAGAAAAGTTTTGCAGGAAAAATAAAACCGAAATTTGTTTGTATGCCAGCAGAAAAATATGAGATTGAGAATGCGGATCGTTTTTATTTTTTCAATCCGTTTTCTATAGAAATTCTAAAGTCTGTTATGGGAAAGATTATAGAATCTTACTATGAAAATCCTAGATTGATGACGTTATTTTTTTATTATCCGGATGAAGAATATGTGGCATATTTGATGACAAAAAATGAGCTTATGTTTATAGATGAGATAAATTGTGAAGATTTGTTTCAAGGGGAAAATGAGAGAGAACGGATATTAATATTTGAAATGGAGTAAACAGCGTATATTCGGATTACATATAAAAGAAAGTGTAAGCGGAGGAGTATCGGGCGATTACAGGAGAGTAGTGAAGGAAGAGTTTTTATAAAATAGAACATAGAAAGATATATGGCACCTTGCGTTTAAGAAAATGCAGGGTGTTTTTATGCTGTAAAACTTTACATAGATTTTACACAAAGAATCTTTAGAACTTTACATGAGTTTCCTACAATGAAATATGTAAACAAGATTATTGCAAATAAAGTTTACAAATAGAAATTTACCTGTATGAACAATAGGAGGAAAATCATGAAAAAAATTATTAGTTTATTAATGACATCCGTTTTATGTGTCGGAATCCTTGCAGGATGCGGTGCAAAAGAAACAACAGAAGGAACAAATGAAGCAGCAGTGCAGGAAACAAATTTATCCGTATCAACGGATGGTTCTACATCCATGGAAAAAGTAATTGGTAGTTTGGGTGAAGTATTCCAAGAAGAAACAGGAATCAGTTTTACCTACAATCCAACAGGTTCCGGTTCGGGAATCAAAGCAGTAAGCGAGGGAAGATGTGATATTGGTCTTTCCAGTAGAGATTTAAAACCAGAAGAAGCTGAATCAGGACTTACAG